>JACQEL010000782.1 GCA_016200595.1 Deltaproteobacteria bacterium | reverse complement strand
TCGTCTACGAAGGTGCGAATGCGTTCATCAATCCCTTCATAACGGCCACACACCAGGACCAAAGTTTCTCTCTCGGCCAGCGCCTCGACTTTTTTCTGGGTGAGCGGAATTCCCTGCGGGGAGAGGAGAATTCGCCAGGGGTGGAAGAGTGAACGACTGATTTCTGCCAACGCCGTCACCACCGGCTCAGGCTTCATGACCATGCCTGGGCCGCCACCATAAGGAGCATCGTCAGTGGAGTGATGTTTGCCGGCCGCATAGTCGCGCAAATTGTGAACCGTACATGACACCGCTCCCTTTTCTTGTGCCTTGTTCAACAGACTGACTGACAAAGGCGAGGGAAAAAATTCGGGGAAAATGGTAATGACGTGGAAGTGCATGGACAATGCCATTAAGTTGAGGATCAGATTCGTGCTTCGACTTCGCCGCTGACGCGGCTACGCTCAGCATGAACGGAAATTTTCTCACCGTTACACCCCACCCCGTTCGTCCTGAGCCCTTCGACAGGCTCAGGACAGGCTACGCGAAGCGAAGTCGAAGGGCGCAAAGTGATAGAGAGCACACCAGCTTAATACGATTGGGGCATGGGGTATACTGCTGCTCAGTTTTGCTAGCGATTCGCTTCGAGCAGCCCTTCTAGAGGCTCGATAATCGCCTGTCCCGTGGCAATGTCGATAGAACGAACGATCTCTTCAGTCACTGGAATCAGATACTCTTTCTGTCCGCTTTGCACAACCCAGACGTCGTGTCCACCCGAGAAAAAGACCTGGACGATAGTCCCTAATTCTTCTCCGGCCTGGGTATGTACCTGCAGGCCGACGACCTGGTAGTAATAGAATTCGCCGTCGCGTAGAGGCGCGAGTTGAGTTTCTTCTGCCGAGACGATTGACTCACGCAGCGCTTGCGCCTGGGTGAGAGACTCGACACCCTGGAGCTTCACCAAGAGACAAGGGGCCTGCGGGCGAACGTTTGTGACGCAATAGGGAGAACTGAGGCCAGCCGTATCCTGAAGCCATACGGTCAGGCCCGTGCTCAGGGTAGGGCAGGGGAACGCGTAAGGAAGTAGCCGTAACTCCCCACGCACGCCATGAGTGGCGACCACACGGCCTAGCGGAATCAGACGGGCCGTGTGCGCGGCCTTATTGTTCTTCGACGATTTCGAGGACAACTTTGCGGTTTGTCCGCGACGCAGCCGCATTGAGAAGCGTGCGGATCGACTTGGCCGTACGTCCCTGTTTGCCAATGATACGTCCCAAGTCATCCTTGGCAACTCGGAGTTCAAGAATCGTGGCGGTCTCGCCTTGGATCTCTTTTACCTCGACGTCGTCAGGATGGTTCACCAGGGACTTGGCCAGGTATAAAACGAGATCCTTCATAGCGTTCTCCCTTTGCCAGATCAGACGGCCGGTTCTCGTTGAGCCTTTCTGATCAGTTGGGCTACAGTGGCGCTCGGTTGTGCGCCCTGCTGCAACCACTGGTTGAGCTTATCTTTTTTTAACTGGACCACGGCGGGGTTCTTCTTCGGATCGTAGACTCCGAGGAGGTCTATGAAGCGACCGTCACGCGGCGAGCGCGAGTCAGCCACGACAATGCGATAAAAGGGTTGTTTCTTTGCTCCGTAACGAGCGAGTCGAATAGTAACCATAGTGTCCTTATCCATTACCCCACATAGAGGAGGGAAACTTCCGCCCCATCTTTCCTCCTCCACCAAACTGGGCAAGCTTCTTCATCATTTTCTTCGCATCGAGATATTGCTTGAGAAAACGGTTCACCTCGACGACCGAGGTCCCACTCCCTGAGGCAATCCTCCGGCGGCGGCTGCCGTTGAGGATCTCGGGTTTACGGCGTTCTTCTTTCGTCATCGAGCTAATAATGGCTTCGATGCGTTTGAATTCTTTTTCCGCGACCTCCATATCAGCACCCTGCACGAGCTTCTTCCCGCCCGGCAGCAGGGCGACCAAGTCAGTAATCGACCCCATTTTCTTGAGCATGCGCATCTGTTCGGCAAAGTCTTCCAGAGTGAACTGGTTCTTGCGCAGCTTTTTTTCCAGAATCTCGGCTTGTTGTTGGTCGTAGACCTTCTCAGCCTTCTCAATCAGCGACAGCACATCCCCCATGCCTAAGATGCGCGAGGCCGCCCGATCGGGGTGGAACGGTTCGAGCGCGTCGAGTTTCTCACCGACACCAATAAAGAGAATGGGTTTACCGGTTACCGCCCGTAACGACAACGCCGCTCCACCACGGGCATCGCCTTCCACTTTGGTGAGGATTACCCCATCCAACTCAAGCCGGGCATGGAAGCCAGCAGCCACATTGACCGCTTCCTGGCCGGTCATCGCATCGGCAACGAGCAGGATTTGATGAGGGTGGGTCGCCGCCTTCATGCGCTCCAACTCGTGCATCAAGTCTTCATCGATTTGCAAACGACCAGCGGTATCGATGAGAGCGACGTCACACCCTTCTCGGCGTGCAGCCTCCACCCCTGCTTTGGCAATATCCACTGGATCTCCAGCCGAGCCATCGTTCGGGGTTGGATAGACCGGTACCCCGACTTCCTCGGCCACAATCCGCAACTGATCAATTGCCGCCGGTCGGTAGATATCGGCTGGGATGAGGTAGGGAGAGCGGCGCAGTTCGAGCCGGAGATAGCGGGCCAGTTTGCCGGCCGTTGTAGTCTTCCCCGAGCCGTTCAGCCCGACCAGCATAATCACTACTGGTGGAGGAGCTGACAGGTTGAGTTCAGTGTACTGCCCACCGAGCAGTGACACCAACTCGCCATTGACGATTTTGATAACCTGTTGTTCGGGGGAGAGACTAGCCAGGACTTCCTGGCCCAAAGCTTGGCCTTTAATACGGTCGACGAAGTCCTTGACGACCCGGAAGTTGACATCAGCCTCGAGGAGCGCCAGGCGCACTTCGCGCAGGGCTTCCTCGATATGCTTTTCCGTCAATTTGCCGTGGCCGCGCAAACGGCGGAAAACAGCCTCAAGTTTTTCACTGAGAGATTCGAACATGGTGACTTAGATGTGGATGGCGTGTCCCTAGACCTTCCTCACATATAGAAAGGTGGGCAAAAAGTCAATCAATTCGCTTTCCTTTCTTGCGCCCCACAGGAAAATAGGTTAGCTCTGGGTTGGTCCATGAGAGGAAAGAGTAAATTTTTCATCGGCGTACTGCTTATCGTGGGTGCGGTCGGGTACCTCATGTATACGGGCATCCGCGAAACTAGTACATACTACTTTACCATCGAAGAATTCCTCCCGAAAAGGGAAGCGCTGGCCAATGAAGGCGTACGGGTAGCAGGCCGGGTCCAGGCCGGGTCTGTGCGTTGGGATCCCAAGGATTTGCGTCTGAGTTTCGTCCTAGGACCCTTTCAGGAAGGTGTAGGAAACCTGGACGCTGGCGTGCCGGTCCACTATCAGGGTATTTTGCCAGATATGTTTGCGGAAGGCCGTGATGTCATTGTTGAAGGACGCTATGATGCCGGAAGCGCCTTGTCCGCCAAGACTATCATGACCAGTTGCCCCTCCAAGTACGAACCACAAAAACCAGGGGCTGGGGGCTAGGGGCTGGGGGCTAGCTAAGAAGGGAATCTGGATGAAAAAGCCACTCTCCGCGCCCAAGCCTCTTCTAATTCTGAAAAAACCAACACCCAGCACCTAACACCTAGCATCTATCACTTATGACTTATCTCGGTACTCTTGCCCTCTATCTCGCCTTTGTCCTGGCCCTGTACGCGATTGCCACCAGTCTGTGGGGTACCTTGCAACGTCGGAGTGTATGGATCGCGAGTGGCACGCACGCGGCCTATGCGGTGTTCGGCTGCATCGTGGTGGCGGTCGCGGCGTTGTTACATGCGCTGGTGACGCGTGACTTCAATGTCGAGTACGTAGCTGCGTATTCCAGCTCCACTCTGCCTTTGCGTTATACCGTCGCGGCTTTGTGGGGAGGACAAAAGGGTTCGTTGCTGTTCTGGACTTTCCTCCTGACCTTCTTTTCTACTATCGTGCATGTGCAGAACCGGGCCAAGAATCGTGAGTTAATGCCCTACGTCACCGCGACACTCATGACTCTTGCCCTTTTCTTCCTCGGGTTGCTGTGTTTTATCACCCCTCCCTTTGAGCGCTTGACGTTCACTCCCAACGAAGGCTCGGATCTCAATCCTTTGTTGCAGAACTATTGGATGACCATCCATCCCCCCTCGTTGTACCTGGGCTATGTCAGCGCCTCGGTGCCGTTTGCCTTTGCTATGGCCGCTCTGGCCACGGGAAAGCTTGGGGACGTCTGGATCCGCACGACACGTCGCTGGGCTCTCCTATCATGGTTCTTTCTGTCAGTGGGTAATATGCTCGGTGGCCGTTGGGCGTATGAGGTGCTGGGATGGGGCGGATATTGGGCGTGGGACCCGGTGGAAAACGCGGCGATCATGCCCTGGTTCACCGCCTCTGCCTACCTGCACTCAGTGATGATCCAGGAGAAGAAGGACATGCTCAAGGTGTGGAACATGGTGTTGGTGATCCTCACCTTTGCGCTGACGATCTTCGGAACTTTTCTCACCCGTAGTGGCGTAATTTCTTCGGTACACTCCTTTACCCAGTCTGGGCTCGGGCCCTATTTCATGGCCTTTCTGATCTTGGTGATTAGCGTCTCTTTAGGGCTGCTCTTCTACCGCCTGCCGGAACTCAAAAGTGAGAACGAACTGGACTCGCTCCTCTCACGTGAAGCTGCCTTCCTGTTGAACAATTGGGTGTTGGTGGGTTTGGCTTTTGCCACTTTTTGGGGGACGGTCTTTCCCGTCCTGTCGGAATGGGTACGTGGGGTGAAGATCACCGTCGGTCCGCCCTTCTTTAATAAAGTGAACGGCCCCTTGGGAGTGCTGCTGCTGTTTCTCACCGGCGTGGGACCGGTGATTGCCTGGCGTCGTGCCAGTGCCAAAAGCCTGAGACGCAATTTCTCGGTGCCGCTGCTCAGTGGCTGCGCGGCTGGGATGCTCTTTTTTGCGCTGGGCTATCACAACTATTATGCGGTAGTGGTCTTTTCCCTGGCCGGCTTCGTGCTGGGGACGATCGGTTCCGAGTTTTACCGCGGTGCGCGGGCACGGCAAGCGATGTTACATGAAGGCTCCGTGCAAGCCCTGAGCCGACTGGTCGGCAAGAATCCGCGCCGTTATGGTGGCTACGTCGTCCACGTCGGCATAGTCCTCATCTTCATCGGGGTGGCGGGCTCGTCCTTCTTCAAGATTGAGAAGCAGGTCTCTCTGAAGCCGGGCGAATCACTCGAAGCCGGACGGTATACTTTAAAATACACTGGTATCAAGAATAGCGAAGACGCGCACCTCGCCTCACAAGCGGCAGAAGTTGAAGTGTCTATTGGTGGTCAATACATCACCACCCTGCATCCAGAGAAGCGGTTATATAAGCGGCAAAACCAGCCGACCACTGAGGTGGCGATTCGTCCGACTCTGCGCGACGACCTGTATGTGGTGATGGGGAGTTATGACGAGCCTTCGGGGCTCGCTACTCTGCAAGTGTTCGTCAATCCGTTGCTGTCCTGGTTATGGATCGGCGGGCTGACGCTTGTGTTCGGGACGTGCATCGTCATGGCACCAAATCCGGCCGAACGTCGTGCCTTGGCCCTGGCTAGTGCGCAGACGGAAATAGGCAGCGAAGTCGTGGCGGACTGATGAGAGAAAGCAGGAAGAATTAAAATAACTGCTCAGCCCTTTTCGTCCCGTAGGGACGGTTGATGGTAGGCAGGTCGTTTACGGCCTGTATCCAAGGGCGCCGCATTCATCGCGTCGCGGCGCGACGCGAGGGTTGTGACGTTTCCTCTCAACCGGCCTTGAAAGGCCGGCCTACCTTCAGCCGCCGCTCTGCGGCTGAGTAGTTACGAATTAAAACGTAAAACATAAAGGAGACTGAGGTTCTCTTTCTTCTTACGTTTTACGCTTTACGTTTTATGCCCTTATAGTGGAGACCTTGTGCAGTTTTTTGTGTCGTTGCTGTGCGCGTTCTTTTTCTTTAGCTCCACTGCGGT
>JACQEL010000741.1 GCA_016200595.1 Deltaproteobacteria bacterium | reverse complement strand
GTCCATCGGTCAGTAGCGCACACTTTGTGCCGAGTTGTTTCGCTTTGATGTAAGAGGTAGGATACAGCATCTCCTGCATGCCCGGTCCGCCCCGCGGTCCTTCGTAGCGGATGACGACGACATCGCCGGGTTTGAGCTGATTACCGAGGATCCCCACGCACGCCGCTTCTTGCGATTCGAAGAGGCGGGCTGGGCCCTCCATCACCCAGATTGATTCGTCCACCCCGGCGGTTTTTACAATACATCCCTCCTGAGCAATATTGCCGTAAAGGACCGCCAATCCACCATCTTGGCTATAGGCGAACTCCGCCGCCCGGATGCAGCCATTGATAGCGTCGCGATCAGGAGTGTCGTACTGCTTGTTCTGCGAGAAGGCCTCTTTGGTACGCACATTGCCGGGCGCGGCCAGGCTCCGCCGCTGCGCGAACTCATCAATATGGTCACGGCGAATGTCATTCTTGGCGACCATCTCCCCCAGGGTCTCGCCGCTGACAGTCATGACCTCGGTATGGAGCTTTCCCGCGCGTTCCAACTCGCCGAGGATCGCGGGAATACCACCCGCCCGTGCACAATCCTCGATGTGATATTTATTCGAAGCCGGCGCGAGCTTGCAGATACACGGCACCCGACGCGACAGGCGGTCGATATCGGCCATGGTGAAACTGACCTCGGCCTCTTGGGCGGCGGCTAACAGGTGCAGGACAGTGTTCGTGGACCCGCCCATGGCGATATCCAGCGTTATGGCATTTTCAAATGCCTCGAAGGTAGCAATGCTGCGCGGCAGAACCGATTCATCGCCATTCAGGTAATAGTCTTTGGCCATCTCGACGATGCGCTTAGCGGCGCGCTCAAACAGTTCCCAACGCAGCGCGTGAGTGGCCAAGATCGTCCCATTCCCGGGAAGAGCCAGACCAATGGCTTCATTCAGGCAGTTCATACTGTTGGCAGTAAACATGCCAGAACACGACCCGCAGGTCGGGCAGGCCGCCTCTTCCATCTTCTGCACGTCGTCATCGCTGAGCGCGTCATTGCCGGCACCGATCATAGCATCGACCAAATCGAGCTTGGCCAGACCGGTGGATAACTCGGTTTTCCCCGCCTCCATCGGTCCACCAGAAACAAAGATCGCGGGGATATTGAGGCGCAGAGCGGCGAGCAACATGCCGGGGGTAATCTTGTCGCAGTTGGAAATGCAGATCATGGCGTCAGCGACATGGGCCTGGACCATGTACTCGACACTGTCGGCGATGAGTTCGCGGCTGGGCAAAGAATAGAGCATGCCGTCATGTCCCATGGCGATGCCGTCGTCCACCGCGATGGTATTGAACTCCACTCCGAAGCCTCCGTTGGCATCGATAATTGCCTTGATCTGCTGACCAACCTCGTGCAGATGAACATGGCCAGGCACGAATTGCGTAAAAGAGTTGGCAATGGCGATGATCGGCTTACGGAAGTCTTCCGTTTTCATGCCAGTAGCTCGCCACAGAGACCGGGCTCCGGCCATCCGTCGTCCTTGAGTAGTAATGCTGCTGCGAAATCCACGCGGTTGCATAGGTATTACACCCTCCTTGGTATGGGGTCGGCCCTTATTCCTACGCAATCCTGTCACAGCGCGCAAGCGGAATAGGGTGGGACTGGAATCGAATCATAGTTTAAGATCTACTTTTTTTGACTTGAGCCTTTTTCCTTGCGCAGTACAAACCAGGACCTATTCCGCAAACTCTCCTACGTGAGTGAGTTTGTCGGGTGCGCTTGCGCACCGGTTCTTTGTTCTGGATAGTTGGTACGCGGAACGTATCCTACGGGATCTCGCAATCATTGAAAAAAACCGGACTTGGAATTATGCGCGTGTTTCAGAGAACCGCTACGATTGCTATTGTCTTGCTTGTGGTGGTAATGGCGCTACAGTTCTCCACAGCACATGTGCGTATCGAGTCCCTCCCGCCTGAGCCGCTGATCGTCCACCGCGGCATGCGCTGGTTAGATTTCCTGCCCGGCTTTCTCGGGCCAACTCCTCTGTATGATACCGGCCTGACTGCTACAGACGTCCCGTCATCCAAACGTTCAGCAGTTGAGGAGATTGGGCTTCACCCCTGGGATGCGCCAACAAGTGAAAACCTTAAGCATCTCTGCCAGAACCTTGAATCGGACGCTCTAAGGAGTTGCCTGCTCTATACGGGGCATTGGCAGGAATGGGGTCGCGCTTTGGGGGATACTGTCCAGAAAACGTCCTTCTCTGAGCGGAGCGAGGCAGAGATATTCCCCCAAGCTGCACTCCTGCCACCAGAAGCCATTGCTGCGCTCCTGGTCCTTGTGACTGAAGAAAAGTCCGTTGCTATACGCACCACTGTAGCAAAAGCACTTGGCCAGAGCGGCAGCAGGCAAGCCGCCACGGTAGTCCCTGCCTTACTCCCCCTCTTGCAGGATCAGAACAGGGATGTGCGGTCGGCAACCGCTGGGGCCTTAGGGCAGATCGGCAGCGGTCAAGCCGCTACGGTAGTCCCCGCCTTACTCCCCCTTTTGCAGGACCAGAACAG
>JACQEL010000757.1 GCA_016200595.1 Deltaproteobacteria bacterium | reverse complement strand
CGCTCCCCGGTCGTAGGCGAGCGGCAACGATCCGGGGGAGCAGCTGATTTTGCAGCCATTTGGCACCCCTTGTGTTGTGGTTTTTCCAGCGCGGGCGTTTTTCCCTCCCCCGACCTGTTGACGCACTCCCACTCTTCTTAAGGCTGAACGCCCGTCCACGAGCCGTTCTGTCTGAAGAGGGTAGGGCGAGAGCCTCGCTTCCTTCCGGGATTTCCTATACTCAGACAGTCTAGGAAAGGAGCAAGTACGATGGCAACGCAGACTCCCACGATTGACTCCCAAGTCCATGCCTACGAGCGGGATCGCCCTGAGCGGCCGTGGAGCAGATTCTTGCAGGGGCCGGCGGAAGTCACCGGCGACGATATGGTAGCAGCCATGGACGCGGTCGGCGTCGATGGGGCGTTGCTGGTGTCGCCCTTCATGCTGTATCGCTACGATGCCAGCTATGCCCTGGAGGTGTACGCCAAACATCCGGGCCGGTTCGGCTTGATCAAGCCCTTCGATCCGCGCTCGGCCGCGGTCGCGGAGGAGATCGCGGAGTGGGCCAGGACCCCGGGAGTGGTCGGCGCCCGTCTCATGCTCACGCCCCGGTCAGGCGCAGCCGACGATGCGGGGCTCAATCGCATCCTCGCTGCTGGCGCCACAGCGGGGATTCCGGTGAATGTGTTGGGCTGGGGCCAGTTGGCGCTCGTAGGGGACCTGGCCCGCCGCCATCCCAACACCCAGGTGGTGGTCGATCATGTGGGGCTGCTCCAACCCTTCGCGCCGCCGGTGCCGCCAGACCCGTTCGCCGAGTTAGCCACGGTGGTGTCGCTGGCGGCCTACGACAACGTGGCCATCAAGATTTCCGGCGCCTGTACCCTGTCCCACCAGCCCTTCCCGTAGACTGGACTCGGGCTGTGGGCTTGTTGACCTACGAGCAAGGCGTGGAGGCGTTCCGGGTCACGGACCAGCTCTCGGCGGCAGAGCGTGCCGCACTCATGGGCGGGACCCTGGCGAAGATTTACCACTGGTCGCCTGACATGCGTAGGTAGATTGAGGGAAGGTTATACCTCGAGGGAAAACTTGCGATAGATCCTGCTAGGCTCCCTCTGCTCAAAGGGTTCTCTTTCCTCCTCCCCTCATGGTGTGCTATAGCCCGAGAACAGATATCGCTGAAGGGTCAGAGCTAGGGAAGTGCTCGAAAAGGAGGGGTCAATGTCATACGACCTGTTACTCAAAGGTGGCATGATTTACAACGGTGCAGGAACGCCAGGGGTTCGCGGCGATGTGGCCGTGCAGGCAGGGAAGATTGTGGCCGTAGGCCAGGTGAGCGAGACAGCTCGCCACACCATTGACGCCAACGGCTTGGCCGTCGCCCCAGGCTTTATCGATGTCCACACCCACTATGACGCGCAGATTTGCTGGGACCCGTTATTAACCTCTTCGTGCTGGCATGGAGTAACGACCGTCGTGATGGGCAATTGCGGCTTAGCGCTAGCTCCCTGCAAACCCGAGCAACGACAGTTCCTGGTCGATCTGTTCTCACGGGTCGAGGGCGTGCCGGCGGAGGTACTGGAGAAAGGTGTCCCGTGGGGCTGGGAGACCTTTCCAGAATATATGGACGCGGTGCAGCGCTGTGGCCCCGCGCTCAATGTGATTCCGTTAATGGGACACTCGGCGCTGCGCACCTTTGTGATGGGCCGCGATGCCGTCGAGCGGGAAGCGACGGCGGCCGAACTGGCGCAGATGCAAGAGGCCGTGCGCGAGGGGATGCGCGCGGGCGCGGCGGGGTTGTCGATCTCGCGCTCACCTGCGCAGGTCGGCGCACACGGAGAGCCGATGCCGGGCAAAGTGGCGACCCACGCGGAGTTAATCGCGCTGTGTGATACGGTGGCCGAGTTCGAGCGCGGATTCTTTGAGATCCAGCCCAAGATTTTGTTTGTCGACAAGGAAGAGAAAGAACGCGAAGAGGATTGGGAACTGCTCCGCATCATTGCGCGTCGGACTGGCCTCCCCACCACTTGGGTGGGGATTTTACAGCAGTGGGATCAGCCGCAGCTCTGGCGGCAAATGTTGGACAAGACCGACCAAGCGCTGGCGGAAGGGCTGCCGATTTATCCGCAAGCCAGTTGTCGCAACCTCTTGTTTCGTTTCACCCTTGATGGCGTTGCGACCCTCTTCGATGATATGCCGCACTGGAAGCAGGTGACCGCGGCACCTGTGGAAGAACGCAAACGCTTGTTCCGCGATGCCATAGTGCGCAACGGGCTGCGGTACGATGCCGTGGAGGATCCGATCCACCGCGCATTCTCTAAGCGCTGGGATCTGTTGTATGTCGCGAAGGCGACCTTACAGAAAAACAAGCAGTTAGAGGGAAAAAGCCTCGTCGCCATCTCCCAGGCGATGGAAAAAGATGTGGTAGACACCTTCCTTGATCTGGCGCTCGAAGAAGATCTCAAAACCGGCTTTGACACCGTGATCCTCAATGGAGATGATGAAGCCGTACGCACGATGATTACCCACCCGGCCGCTCTGGTGTCACTCTCTGACGGTGGGGCGCATGTGCAATTGCTGTGTGACACCAGCTATCCGAGTCATCTGTTGGGCTACTGGGTGCGCGAAAAACGGGCAATGACACTGGAGCGGGCGATCCAGGTGTTGGCCGCCACACCCGCGCGGGTGATGGGGTTGCACGATCGGGGGACGATCGCAGTAGGAAAAGCCGCCGACCTGGTGGTGTTTAATCCGGCCACCATTCGTCCGCGGGCAACGGAGACAGTCAACGATCTGCCCGGTGGAAATGCGCGGTTGTGTCAGGGAGCCGAGGGGATCCACTGCACGGTCGTGAATGGGACAGTCGTGACGCAAGATGGCGTTCACACCGGCACCTACCCAGGGCGGGTGCTGCGCGGATGAACAGGCGGGGTTTCGCAGAAGGGGGAGAATCACAGCGCGGCGATCGGGGACTTCGTTTGCTACTCCAATCTGACAAGAAATGGTATCTCTACGCTGGAGTGTTCGCTCTTCTGGTTACGACGTCCCTTCGTATTGCTTACGCAGAGGAGAACAGAGAGGAGAACAGAATGGCAGCGCAATCCTCACAGGACTTGAAAAATAAATTCATCGGTACGTGGAAGCTGGTCTCAGCGGAGGCGCAACAGCCTAATGGCGAGGTCATTCCTTATCGCTACGGGGCCGGTTCGATCGGTTATATTATGTACGACGCCACCGGTCACATGGCAGTTCAGTTGATGCAGCCGAACCGTCCGCAGTTCGCAGCCGGCGACCCCGATACAGGCACTTCGGAAGAGATCAAAGCCGCCTTCGCGGGCTACGGGGCCTACTTTGGCACCTACGAGATTCACGAGGCAGAAGGTTTCGTGATCCACCACGTGGAAGGAAGTTTAATGCCGAATAACGTCGGGACCGAGCAAAAACGCTTCTTCGAATTCTCTGGGGATAAACTGATTCTCAAGCCGCCGTCGCGTCAAGTTGGCGGCGAACAAGTCGCCCCTCGGATCACCTGGCAGAGGGTCAAATAAGGGATCTGTCAAAACTCGCCCCGAATTTTCGTGTTGGCGCAATACAGGGCGGCCGAGTTCGCGGGCGATGCGGCTGCCGCCGCTACCGTACTGGTGAGAGCGCGTGAGCTGCATAGTGGGACAGGTGTCCCTGCCCCACTATTTATTTCGGGTCTTCTCCGAATCGGGTTGGTTCGTGCGCGTGACTACGAGCGCAGCACCTCGCCTGGCATCGCTCCCGTGTAGCGCCCATGTTCGTAAACCGGCACACCATTGACGACGGTGTGAATGACACCCGTGGCCGGCATCACCAGGCGTTTACCGCCGCCGGGCAGATCATTGGTCATCGTGCCACGTCGCGGCGAGCCGACCGTCTCGGCGTCGAAGATCGCGATATCAGCGGTATTTCCTACGAGGAGTCGGCCGCGGCCCTGCAGACCGAAGAAGTCCGCCGGCTCCGACGTGATCCGTTTGACGGCGTACTCCAGCGTGATTGCCTGAAGTTCGCGCACCCAATGGCCGAGCAGGTAGGTGCAATAGCCCGCGTCGCACAGCACGTTGACGTGCGCGCCGGCGTCCGA
>JACQEL010000756.1 GCA_016200595.1 Deltaproteobacteria bacterium | reverse complement strand
GAGCTTTCTGCTTAGCCAGGTGTCGTTCCAGAATCTGGACGGTTGTGGCCATACCATTAAGAGGGTTGCCGATCTCATGGGCTATCTTCGCAGCGGTGGTCCCGATCGTCGCGAGCCGTTCGCTATTGCGGAGCTTTTGTTCCGCTCGTTTACGTTCGGCAATTTCCGTCCGGAGAGCGTCATTGGCGGCGGTTAGCTCCGCAGTTCGTTCCTGAACGCGGAACTCTAACTCATCGTGCGCTTGTTGCAGCGCCGTCTCTACCTGCTTGTGCCTGCGCGCATAGCGAATCGAACGCTCCAACAGGTCTGCATTCAGTTGAGTTTTCACCAAATAATCTGCTGCCCCGGCCTGCAAGGCCTCCTCATCCACGCTGCGGTTCCCGGCCCCAGTCAGCATAATCACTGGGGCTGTACTCTCATGCTCTATCACCTGCTGTAAAACCTCGAGGCCGGTATGCTCACCAAGCCGGTAATCTACCAGATAGACATCGTGCTGGCCGCTCTCGATAGCTTCCACGGCAGTCTGATATGTCTGCACCCAGGTGACCGCAAACGCGGCCATCTCAATGTCCGCGAGCCAATCGCGGATGAGGACAGCATCGTCCTCGTCATCATCGACGAGCAACACTTTCACCTGCGGCTTAGCCATCGTGCCTCCTGCGGACGGTAGGAGGCAATTCGACAATTTCGCACCAATATTTGCCTAACATCTTCATAAGCTCGACCATCGCCACAAACGTCACCGGTTTGGTAATAAAGGAGTTCACACCCGAGTCGTAGGCGCGCACAATGTCCTCCTCGGCTCTCGACGTCGTCAGTACCACCACTGGAATTTGCCGTAGTCTTGGGTCGGACTTTATCTCTTTGAGCGCCTCCCGGCCATCCTTCCTGGGCATATTCAGGTCGAGCAGAATAACCCCTGGGCGTGGGGAACTCGCCGGGTCGGTATAGCGCCCACGCCGGTAGAGATAATCCATCAGTTGCTCACCATCCTCCACGAAGCGGAGGTCATTGGCGAGACGACTCTCGACAAACGCCTCCTCCACCAACATCCGGTCTTCCGGATCGTCGTCAGCGATCAAAATCGTGATGGGTACCCGCCGCGCTACCATGACGTCGTCTCCGTATCCGGATGCTGAACGGGCAGTGTGACGATAAAGGTTGTCCCCTGCCCTGGTGTACTCCGTGCGGTGATTTCCCCTCCGTGACGTGCGACGATCTTCTGACAGATTGCCAAACCCATGCCGGTTCCCTCATATTTTCCGCGCTCGTGCAGACGCTGAAAAGGCTCGAAGATGCGATCGAGGTATTTTTCATTGAAGCCGATGCCATTGTCTTCTACCCGGATTTGACAGAACTGCAGGTTGAGCCTGTCCTTCTGCACCTCGTCCTCTTCAGTTTGCAGGAGGCTCCCCCAGACCTTGACAACGGGGGGCTCCCCGTCTCGGTGGAATTTGAGCGCATTGCTGATGAGGTTCTGGAGAAGCTGACTCATCTGCAGAGGATCTGCCTCTATCGTGAGTAACTGATCGACCTGTACCTGCCCTCTCAACTGCTGGATACGCACTTCCATATCGGAAACGACCGTCCGTGCCACTTCAGACAAATCGATCGAGACCACAGCTTGAGGTCTGGTCGTCACTCGCGAGAGCGTCAGCAGGTCAGTGATCAGTGTCCGCATCCGTGCGGCAGCCGCTTGCATCCGCTCCAGGTAGTCGCGGCCTTGATTATTGAGGTCCTGACTGTACTTGATTTTAAGCCGGTCGCCAAAGGCCAGAATCTTACGGAGCGGTTCTTGCAGGTCGTGTGAGGCCACGTAGGCGAATTGCTCAAGCTCACTGTTAGAGCGGACGAGTTCTCGGGCTTGCCGTGCGAGCACTGCCTCGGCGCGCCTCCGCTCCAGGTTTTCTCTGCGCAGTTCGCCGTTCGCGCGCGCCAGCTCCGCCGTTCGCTCTTGCACCCGCAGTTCTAATTCGCTGCGTGCTTTTTCTATCTCGTCAGCTAAGCGTTGGCGCACCCTCATTTCCTGGTTCAACTCTCGGTTTGCTCTCTCCAGGTCTTGCGCGCGTTCCCGAGCCGTCCGCGCCAGAGCCACCATCCAGGCGAGGAGCACCGACATGACAAAGCCCGCACCCAACGTCACGTCAGGAAGCGCAGAGAGCTTCGTGGCCAGTTCCTCCGGCAGCGGCCAGACTCGCACCCACCAGGTAACTCCGTAAGGGTCAACTATGATTTCTTGGCTCCACTCCGCCTCGGTTTGCCCACCAGAAGGGTCACGGCGGTAGATTTCCTCCGTACCATCGAAAAGCGCGATCGCATATCCCGGGGCAATGTTCTTGAGGATAGCATCGAGCAGGTCTTGAAAGGCAAAAATACCAACAATAAACCCCGCGAAGTTCTCGTCTTGCACCAGGGGAACCCACGCCATGAACCCCTTGCCGCCGAGCACTGGATCAACCATCCGCGTCATCGTCACAGTGTTCCTGCCCCGGGCTGCTTCGAGTGCTCTGTCGGTGTACTGCGCAAACGCGCCACGCAAGCTTTGGAGGGTTTGCGAGGCAGTACGGGAAACAAGCCAGCGCACTTGCAAGGCGGGATCTACCCAGGTGATAGCTTGGCAGCCAGGGAATTGATGGAGATTCAACTCCGCTTCAAATTCCCATTGTGCTTGAGGGGGCGCGCCGGCATGTTCCCAATGCTGGGCCATCCGCACCAACGCCAGAACGCGCGTGTCCATGCGTGTCGAGACCTCACTTTTTACACTCGCGGCGACAGCCCCAATTGTTTGCGCGATCCGCTCGCGTTCCTGGATTCGCAGGGCTTGCCAGAGCAGGAGGGTCGCCGTGAGAGCGCCGACACATACGAGGATCGGCAGTCTGCTCCATAAAGATTGAGGGCTCATGGTCAAATCGTCGAAAGAAAGATTGCGGCCCGCCGCAGAAAGAGATTGTGTCCTTCCTCTGTACTCTCCGCAAGACAGGAGTGAGTAGCTGCAATTGCAGCCGATACTTCGGTATCCGAGAGACGACCTTAGCCGTTTGTGTCATCTCCTGGACCTCCAGATCCTTTACCTTCTCCTCCTCCTCAGAAGGAGCAAATGAAATGCCACACCCAGCGAGTCTGGAGAGTGGCAAGAGCAGCAGGAGGCAGACGGCCTCTGTTTTGCACGCATTTGGCTTCGGGGCTGTTCTTGAGGGACAGAAGACAAGCTGCACGTCGACGTGCCACTTTGTCAGAGAGGAATATCAGGATGGAGAAGAAACGTATCCTCGTCGCTGATGACGACCTCCTCACACGTGAAATTGTCGCCAAGCTGCTCCGAGAAGAAGGCTACGACGTCGCGCTCGCCGCAGACGGACAGGAGGCAATCATACTTACGTCGACCTACTATCCTGATTTAGTTTTGACTGATTTGTCGATGCCACGACTCACTGGTATCGGCGTGCTCATCTACGTCAGGCAGGTCACCCCTACTATACCAGTGATCATTTTCACCTCTGAGACCACTCCAGCGGTCGAGCAAGAAGCGCGGCAACTCGGGGCGCGGGATTATATCCATAAGCCCTTCGATATTGACGATCTTCTCCAACGGATTGCCCGGGCACTCATTTCCTAGCGTGCACCACAAGCGAGAGCCTCACGCTCCCGCCCTCTCTGACCGAAGAGCCAGCCGTGTCAACGTCGGCTTGAGCCCTTCATCTCTCCCCGCTCCTCATCGACAGACGGTTTTTCTTTCTCAAACAGTTCTTCTCTCTATCACCAGGTGTCTCACTTTTTGTACAAGGACAAAGTGGAATTGTTGCACAATTGGGACGAAATCTCCTTGCCGCCTTATGCAACCGCCATTCCTTCAAGATCAGCGTTCTCCGGTCGTTCTGGCATCCTCTTTGCGGTCTCCTGAAAGTGTTGTGGCTGAGAGTTTAAGCAAGTTTCAGCGGCTGAATGGGAGGTTTTGCCGCATGCACCAGCCAGAAGACAAAGTATGAAGGAGGTAAACCATGATCAGGCAAACGAAACGTTTTCGTCTAATCACACTCTGCGAGATAGGTGTTATTCTTTCACTCCTCTGGTATGGAAACGCCTGGGCCGCAGAGTCGCCTTTAGCTCTCGTTCGTCGCACAACTGAGCAGGCAGTCACTGTTCTGCAAAACCCCTCGCTGAAAGATCGCCCGCAGGAACGTGCCGACAAATTCTGGCAAATCACCTTGCCGATATTCGATACTCAGGAGATAGCCAAGCGTTGTCTCGGTCCTCAGTGGAACGAGATCACTGAGGAGCAAAGGCAGGAGTTTGTTCAGCTTTTTATTGAGATGGTCAAACGCTCGTACCAGAGCACGCTTGAGCATCACACAACCGATGCCCGGCTTTCCTTTGATGAAGAGCGTACCGATGGCGACTTTGCCGAGGTAGATACGCGAATCCTCGCCCCATCTCAGGAGAAACCCCTTTCAGTCAACTATCGACTGCACCGGGTAGGAGACACGTGGCTAATCTATGACGTCGTAGCGGAAAACGTCAGTCTGGTCCGGAACTACCGCAATCAATTCGATCGCATTCTCAAAGACTCTTCCTATGAAGGACTTGTCCAAGCCCTCAAGAAGAAACTCAAAGATCAAAACGTATGATGGTGACTGATGCCCAAGGAGGAATAATACGCATGAGAGTACAACAGAAAGTTCAGGTATGCATTGGCGCGCTGGCTCTGATGTTCTTTCTCAGCGCCTGTTCACAACCGCTGAGTACTCGGGAGAAAGGCACTCTAGTGGGAGGCGGTTTGGGAGCGGCAAGCGGTGCAATCATCGGTTCGGCAGTGGGCTCACCGGGCGCTGGCGCAGCGATCGGAGGAGCCATGGGTGCCCTGACCGGCGGTCTGATTGGAGATCAGCTCCAGGGTCTAGAGAATAGAGCGGCCTACCAACAACGTCAGATCTATCGGCAAAGCCGAGAGCTCCGGAGGCAGCGCCGAGAGATTGGACAGCTCAAGCGTGAAGCAAGTCGTGACAGGGATGAGTAGTAGTGCATGTCTGAAAAACCTCGGATGGGAACGGCTGGTGACGTTCTACCAGTTTCCCCAGCAACACTGAGTACACTTGCGAACCACCAATATCGTCGCGTCTTCCCTGGCAGCAGGACGCCAGACGTAGACACGGAAGTGCACTACCGCGAGGGCGTCTAGCGGAGGGTGACCGACCGGCAGAAGCTGGCGACCTGAGCAGGTGCGCGAGATGGTGAGCCACGTAGCCGCACAAGCGGCACGTGCTTCGACGGGCTCAGCACGAACGGGCAATATCTCCCCATCTGATTCCGACTCCGTAGAGTCTGTTGGGTCTGGAAGAAGACTCGGCCAGTCATCCCTCCTGTCGGGAATTCCTGCCACCCTGCAAGATGCCTTGATGGCCCGCTTGGATAGGTTGGG
>JACQEL010000755.1 GCA_016200595.1 Deltaproteobacteria bacterium | reverse complement strand
TCTGCGGGTGGCACGCTCCACGGACCACTTGACCGAAGTCGTGCAGTTCTACCGTGATGGACTCGGCTTTGAAGTACTATATGAGTTTCACGACCATGACGGCTTCGACGGCGTCATGCTTGGACACAAGGGAGCAGCCTATCACTTAGAGTTCACCCATAAGCGCGGGCATACAGCCGGGAGGGCACCAACAAAAGACAATCTCCTAGTGTTTTATCTCCCCGATGACGCGCAATGGCAGCACGCGGTACAACGGCTAGAGAGCCGTGGGTATAGACCTGTCAAGGCATTCAACCCATATTGGGACAAGCAGGGCAAGACGTTCGAAGATCCAGACGGCTATCGAGTGGTGTTACAGAATGCGAGTTGGTCTCCCTGAGAGAGTGGTCAGCAAGGGCTGTGTCAGAAGGGGCTACCTAACGATCCGCTGCAGGGGGGCGCGACTCCGCTTGCGGTTTTCAGTGAAACTGATTGGGCTGGTTGGGGTCTCGCCCCTGGGCGGGAAACGTTAGGTGAACGCTTCGCACAGCAGTTCAATTTTCCTATTTTCAAATAGCATTCCTCATGCTAAGGAGGTGCTATGAGTATTGATAACGCGAGAGAGCACCTAAAGTTTTGGAATCGAGACAATGACATTATTGAATTTGAGAAATCAAGTGCAACAGTAGAACTTGCAGCCAAAGCACTGAACACGGAAGAATCAAGAATAGCGAAAACGTTATCATTCAAGATAGAAAACAAAGCAATATTAATCATAACAGCAGGTAATATGAAAATTGATAACCGTAAATATAAAGATGAGTATGGGTGCAAAGCAGTTATGCTTTCACCCGAAGAAGTCAAGGAATTGATAGGGCATGAAATTGGTGGAGTTTGTCCTTTTGGTATAAAGAATGACGTCAATGTATATTTGGACATTTCGTTAAAGAAATATGATTTTGTTTATCCTGCGTGTGGAAGCCCGAACTCAGCAATAAAAATGACATATGATGAATTAGGAACAATATCCAGAGCAAAGAAGTGGGTGGATGTCTGTAAAGAAAAGAATAGCGAGCAGAAAACCACTTCCTCATGCTAAAACTGTCAGGAAACTTAGAGCCACTAACAAAACTGCTGAAAGACTGGATTCCCGCTTTTGCGGGGATGACAAAAGCCCGTCATGCCCGCGTAGGCGGGCACCCAGGATTTCTCCTCTACAGCTCGTAGCCCGTTTGTTAGGCGTTCCTAGCGAATCGTCAACATTTTCCACGGAAGGAAGTCGCTGCCGAAAACGATCTAGCATCTGCCCGACTCGTCAGAGAGTAGCAATCTTCCACTGCTGTTGCCCCGTTCACCGACTCCTCCTAGGTGCCTCATTTCTATTTGCGCAGAGCACCCCAGAAGTCTAGAATTCCTGCCAATGACAATCAGAGAAAAAGCCTCTCCCAGCGGAGTTCGCCACAGTTATCCTGCGTGGAAGGCACGAGTAGACCAGCTACAAAATCCCTACTCTCATTATGTCCTCGCACCGCTTGCGTTCCGCCTTGCTCCGATTTTTATTAATTGTGGGGTGAGTGCCAATACCGTGACTGGCTGTAGTCTACTCCTGCTCATCGGTGGGCTAACTCTCGTGGGGTTTGGTGCCGTGCGCCACGCAAATTTCCTTTTTGTGGCTGTATGTCTCAATCTCGTCATTCTGCTGGATAATATTGATGGCCATGTCGCCCGCTTTACCGGCCACGCGAGTACGTTTGGGGCGTTGTTTGATGACCTTGTGACATGGGTGCATTTCTCAGTGCTACCCCTCTGCTTAGGAGTGGGACTCTTCTACGCGCCTCCTGAGTCTTCAGTGCTCGCTCTCGGGATCGCTTTTCCCCGGGGACTGTGGATAACCGCCGGTGTCGTGAAGATGTTGGCCTATCTCTTCTCGATGCTCGTGGGGTACAAAGTCGAGTTACTGCTGGGAGCGCACCGTTATCACGAGGGCGTTGCCCAGCAGCGAGGGTTGGTACTGGCCAAAGCGATCAGGGAAATAGAATCCCCTCTGCTGGTCATCGCGGCAGCAGCCGGGATACTCAGTTTTCTCTTTATCTCCTATACTGTTTATTCCGTGGGCATCCTTGTGGTTGCCATTATCCGCGCGCTGCGGGAGACTGCCCTGAGCGATCGGGAGCGCGCGCGCCAAGGATAAAGTAGTCTTCCTCGGAGCACGAGCCGTGTCTTGTAGCAACGCCCTAGCGTCTGCAGGAAGCAAATTTATCCGGCGAGGAGATTAAGGTTCGACATCCTCTTCTGCTCATCTCCGTCAGGAGAAGCTCTTGAGACAGGGCAGGTAATGCTTGTGGACGAAATAGTGGTGAGAAGACAACACCTCAGGCGCAAATACCGACGACTACAGCACCTCTATCGGGAGAGTGGGATGAGGGGAATGATCCTTCAAGCGGCTCACCAGCTCCTCACTGCTCTCTACCACCACGACGTACAATACGTTTTTGTACGGCGGTTAGATGGGCAGGAGCAGCAAGGTTCTCTGAGTGAGGGGGAGGAGGACAGGGATACCGATTGGCTCCTCTTGGAATCGTCCACTACACTCCAAGCGGTGACAGAAGAGATCCCTATGACGATCCGTTTCTCGATTGACTCGTTGAGAAAGAAGTTGCAGGAAGGAGGGATTGTGATTTTAGTGCGGCGCCCGAGGCAGACGGGAGCAGGAAGGACAGTGATCGGATACGGCGTCTACCAGCAGGGCGTGTTTCCGTTTCTACGCCGCACGGGAAAGGTCTCAGCTGATCTGCTGTACTGTCATTACGTTGAGGTGTTGCCAGAGTACCGGGGGCAACGGATTCACGCCGTCATCGCCAAGGCGGCAGATGCATATGGCCGCAGGAATGGGGCGAAGCAGCATTGTTCGACCATCCCTGCGCATAATCGACCCTCAATCCGCGGCACTCTGCGCGCTGGCTCGACGGTCGTAGGAAAGGTGGAACGAGTATTGATCTTAAAGGGCTTCTTGTGGTGGGAGACTCCCTGGGAGGAAGTCGCAGCCGCCCTCAGTCAGGGAAGGCCAGCGCAAGAGCTGATCAAGTCCTTGGCGCTCTAGGGTCCGAGCCTCCTGCTGGGAAAAGGAGGGAAAAACAATCGTACTCCACCACCGTGAGTCGTCTAGCGAGGCAGGAGGAAGACTGAGGCTAAAGGGCGCCAAGGCAAAAAGAAAGACCTGACCCTCGCTCTCGTCGTTTACTACGATCCAACCGCCCTCTTCTTGGCCTTAGCGCACGGGCACAGGCAACGGCTCGTGCTAGCCCAGTTTGTGGGCCGGCAGTTTGGCTATCGGGAGCTGAGTGCCGCCCGCTCCCAAGGTGTCAGCCAGCAAATCCGCAGTTTCTACGAGTCGTATGCTTGGGTACCGAGAAAGATTGATCTCACCCGCGGCACTCTTTCCGCTAAAGATACTTTCGAGCAAAATATCGCGCAGCTTAACCGTTTTCGACCAGAGGTGCTGAGCGGCTACGGTTCTTACCTCGGCGCCCTCTTTCGTTGGGCCTGGGAACAGCGCTGTCCAGTTTTTTGTCCCAAGGTAGTGGTGTACGGAGCCGAAGGGCTCAGCATGATAAAGGTGAGACGCCTGCAGTCTTGGGAGATGCCCTGAGAGACACCATGCGCGCCCTGAATATCTGCGAGGCATGCAGCGTCGAATTTACGCTGCTTAATGACAGTCAAGAGAGGTCCGTTATGACTCAGAGAACTCGTAGTGTCGTCCTTCCTGTCATGGTTTGTATGTCCACCCTCATAGAGACCGGCAGAGGACTGGCAGAAGATACTGGGACCCCGTCAGCCTCTTCTGAGATCAAGCCTGCCGTGAAACCGGGCGAGGAGTTGATCTTCGCTGACATTTTGGCCAAATATGAGAACTTGACCTATGAGCAGCTCCAAGCGGACCACAAACCGCGCCAGTATGTGGAGCAGCTGCCGTTCGATCCCCCCGTGGTCAAGTACTTTGAGCAAGCTACCGCCAAACTGCAACTCAACCAACAGGAACAGGAGATATTTAAACGTCACGGATTTGTGTCGGTGGACCGTGGTCAACGGTACAGCTTTGGCTCGGCCTATTTTGCCATCTATACCTACGATCTGCCGGTGCTGATCACGACCGACTCGATCTTGCACGCCCTGCACCGCAGCTACGATCAGATTCTGCAAGAACTGGAGTTGACGCTCTTTTCCACTACTATTGGTGAAGTCCTCTCCAAGGGCCATGAGACACTTGCCCAACTCGCACAAGGCAATACTGACGCTGAGCTGAGCAATCAGTATCGCGATGTAGATGTGTATCTGACCGTCGCTCGCAACTTGCTAGCCGGGGCTGGGGCTGATCCGTCCGAGAAAGACCTTCAGGGGGCGGTCTTCGAGAGCGACCAACAACCGTATTGGGACAATAAACTGCTCGTGCCGTCGAAGCTTGGGCAGGACGCCAAGGCACTCGAACTGCTGCTTGCTATCCAATCGTTAACACTGCAAGAGACCGAGATATATGGTGGTGTCCGCAACATCGATTTCACCCAGTTTCGTCCGCGCGGACATTACACCAAGAGTATGATGCTGCGGCGCTATTTTCGCACTCTGATGTGGTTGGGAAGGGTGGACTGTGGCTGGAATATCCTGCCGCCGGATCCTCAATCCGGGATAAAGGCTGATGCGGACCGCGAACTCAGGGATGCAGTGCTGTTGAGCGAGATCTTCGACAAAAGCGAAAGTGTCAAGCCGCTCAAAGCCATGGACGACATCATCAATTTCCTGGTCGGCAAGAGCGACAACCTGAGTGTTTTTACTCTGCTCCAGCTGATGCAAGCACAGAAAATCACGATGCTCAGTGAGCTCAGCAATCCGACTGTCTTGTCCGCGCTCAAGCAGGCTGTTGCCTCGGGCAAGTATAGTGAGCAGCGGATTCGCTCTCAATTCGTGGTGTCCGATTCCCGGAGCCCAGATAAGGTTTCTCCTCCTCCGGTCTTCCAACTGTTCGGCCAGCGGTTCGTCATTGACTCATTTGTCCTTTCTCAAGTGGTTTCTGATGCAATTATTTATCAGGGCCGAAAGATGCCACGCTTCATGCCAACTGGCCTCGATGTCATGGCCGCGCTGGGAAACGACGAGGCTATTTCGCTCCTGGCTGATGAGCTAACAAAATACCAATACAGTGCGAACCTGAAGAGCACCCAGGTCTTTATCAGTCTTCTCCAGCCGGGCTTCTGGCGGGAGAGTCTCTACAACCTCTGGCTTGGGGCTCTGCGGGCACTCGACGACGCCCTGTCCCAGCAACAGAACTTCCCTCAGGTCATGAGAACCCGGATGTGGCAACGGAAACAGTTGCAGACCCAACTGGGGTCATGGGCGGAACTCAGACATGACACCATCTTATACGCCAAGCAGTCGTATACAGCGTCCCTGGTGTGTGAATATCCGACCGGGTATGTCGAGCCGTACCCGCAGTTCTACGCTCAGGTGAGGTATTTTGCCGAAGAAGCGGCGCGGTTGCTCGGAGGGGCTGACTTTCTAGCCAGTAATGTCGCGAAGCTTGGAGAACTAACCTCGGTTAAGGACAGGCAAGTGGCTTTCTTGAAGAAAATGGCTGAGCGCCTTGGTCAGCTTGAGGCCTTAGCGGAGAAAGAGCTCGCTGCCCAGCCATTTACCCAAGAGGAGCAGGCCTTCTTGAAGAAAACCATCGATATACGTGGGGGAGGCAGTGGTCCACCGACATATAGCGGATGGTATGGTGACTTGTTCTATGTGCCTCATGGTCTAGGCGGGATGGAAGCGGCCAAGTGGGACCCGACCGTAGCTGATGTTCATACCGATGCCAATTCCGGCTCGGTGTTAGAAGTGGCGGTTGGGGATGTGAACTTTATCGTTGCCGCTATCGATAACCAAAATGACCGTCTGGTCTATGTCGGTCCAGTCTTCTCGTATTATGAGTTTCAGCAGCCAATGACTAAGCGGCTGACCGACCAAGAGTGGCAACAGATGATCACTAATAATCAGCTGCCCAGCCGACCTGAGTGGATCGCACCCTTCCAAGGCCCGCGCCAGCAGCGTAACTAAATTGCGCAGTTTCGGACGAGGGCTCCCTAGAGCGGTTTGCATTTGCGTGCGTCCATCTTGGAGGAAAATGGGGTCAGGTCTTGTAGTAACACATAGCGAGGAAGGACAAAAACTGAGGCAAGAGGACTCTAATACAAAAAGAAAGACCTGACCGTATGCCGCGGAAGCAGTGCAACTGGCCGGTTAAAGTCCGGCGCGGGGAATTATGGGTTCACCCCGCTAGCGAAGATCCGGTTTTGAGAGGCGACTCGCAGGACTAAGGGGATCGAGAAAACTTTCCCTACAGAAAGGATCGCAAACTCGCAGGCCGTACCACCCGGGAACCCATAGCGCCTCGTAACTGGCTGACGGAGAGTGCCGACCCCGTGGTCAGGTGGGGAAGGCCGCGGTCATCGGTGGGAGGAACCGACAAAGCCACAGAGGGACTCTGCGGGGTCGTCGGGACGGCATGCGGGGGAAGCTGCACGGGGTAACGCGGGAGGTCTCGTTCGTGGCGGGTGATGGCCGCGAGAGTGCGGTATAAGGCAGAGCCGAAATCCGCGCTAGGCGGGCGAGAAGTCGGAGGGGCGCAGAGGGACCGAAGAAGCCGGGTAATGCTGGCAGAGGGAAGGCGCCCTACTTTCAGCAAGTTTCCGAAAGAGGAAAGGAGGGGGGAGTGCCGTGAGGCGCGAAACACCCGACAGGATCCGAGATCTCCAGCGGAAACTCTCTCGCAAGGCCAAGAGGGAGCCGAAGGGTCGCTTCTCCCTATTGCAGGACAAGGTATGGCGTGAAGATATCCTGGAGCACGCCTACCGGTTGGTGCGTGCAAACGGGGGAGCCCCGGGCAGCGACGGGGGGACTTTCCAGTCTATAGAGAGAGGAGAGGGCGAGGCGGAGGTCCTCGCAAAGCTGCGGCAGGAACTGAAGGAGAAGACCTACCGGCCACAAGCGGTGCGGCGGGTCTATATCCCCAAGGCGGACGGTAGAAGGAGGCCGTTGGG
>JACQEL010000739.1 GCA_016200595.1 Deltaproteobacteria bacterium | reverse complement strand
GGAGCATATGGCGTGAGCCAGGAGCCGCTTATTGCAGCGCGCGCTTTTTTACGAAGTTGAGACAAAGCCATTTTCCTTTCGCGTGCTGAGCTGGCCGATGGTTGAGGTTGTGACTGGGCGTGGAGGCTCTGTCAAGTGGTGGGGAGGCAAGAAGGAGCAGGGAAAAGAGTGGCCGTTAGCGGACACACCTCGCCGAAATCTATCTTGCAAATTCAAAATCGTACTTTTAATTTACAAGGATGATCCAACGAGCCCTCACTGGAAAAATTCGCCGCTGGCTCACTCAATTCCCGGCTGTTGGCCTCCTCGGTCCACGCCAATGTGGGAAATCGACGCTGGCCAAACAACTCCTCGCTGAGATCCCACAGGCAGTCTATCTGGACCTCGAACGACCAGCGGACCTCAACCGGCTGCGCGACCCGGAAGCCTTCTTCGCAGCTCATGCGAACGAATTAGTGTGTCTGGATGAGATCCAACGTCAACCAGAGTTATTTCCATTCTTGCGTAGTATCCTCGACGAGCGAGGTCGTAATGGACACCTTCTTGTCCTGGGATCGGCCTCACCACAGATGCTGAAGCAAAGCTCAGAAACGCTGGCCGGGCGTATTGGCTATCTCGAACTGACTCCGTTCTTGCTGACCGAGATTACCGAGGATCAGCCGAACACTCAGGTACTACAAGAGCTACGAGTGATGCGTCGGCACTGGCTGCGGGGTGGCTTTCCGCGTAGCTACCTTGCCTCGTCTGAGAAAACCAGTCACGAGTGGCGGGAGGCGTTCATCCGCACCTTTCTGGAACAAGACGTGCGCCAACTCGGAGTGTCGATTCCACAGGGCACGCTACGACGGTTCTGGCAGATGTGCGCCCACAGTCATGGTCAGTTGTGGAACGCCTCGAAGCTCGCCCAGTCGCTTGGAGTCTCGCAGCCCACCGTGCAGTCCTACCTGGGGATATTGCAAGGAGCCTTCATGATCCGCGTATTGCCGTCGTTTGCGGCCAACTTGCAGAAGCGACTCGTGAAAGCTCCCAAGGTGTATGTGCGCGACCCCGGCATTTTGCACGCTTTGTTGCGCCTCGAAGATGAAGACGACCTCCTCGGTCACCCGACCTATGGAAGTTCATGGGAAGGCTATGTGGTTGAGCAGGTTCTGGGGTATGTGGGCGCTGAGTGGGAAGCCTCTTTCTACCGAACGAGTGCGGGTGCCGAGTGTGATCTCATCTTGCAAAAAGGCCGTAGGCTTCTTGCCATCGAGTGTAAGGTGTCCACTGCTCCTGAACCCACACGCGGTTTCTGGAACGCGCTGGAAGATCTCACGCCGGAACAGGCGTGGGTCGTGGCCCCAGTCGAGGCCGCCTATCCGATCCAGCACAACGTCACGGTCACCCCGCTGTTTGCCTTGCTGCAGACTCTCAGCGATAGGCAATAAGGTAAAAGTCTCTCTCCCTCGTGCCGATTCCGCAACCGAGGCTCTCCTTGGCCTTGCTCCGTCGACCGGCTTCAACTGTATTTCTTTACCTGGAGGGAAGAGCACGAGCGGAAAAAATTCTTTTCTTGCCAAAACCAGCGAAAAGGAGTAGAGAGCGAAAAAGTGAGAGTTGCCTCAAGACTAGAGATGGTCGCGCCGCCCGCCTGGGCGAGCGCTGAGCAGTACATGTTTTTTTTGACCCTTTAGCAGGAGGTGGATCATGGTTGTGATACAACGTGTCCTCTTTACCACGGATTTCTCACCCGAGGCGACAGACGCGCTCTCCTACGCCCGAGAGTTTGCCGAAAAGTTTGGCGCCCGGCTGTACGTTTTACATGTCATCGAAGACCCGACCAGCAAGCTCTATGAGATGGTCAGCGGTGACTATCATGCCCTCGACCGCAACGCGCGGGAAAAAACTCAAGAGCGGCTCGCGCGGCTGCATCGGGAACAGCTGCAGAACTCTCCTAACTGTGAGACACTTGTGGAGCGCGGCGAACTCTACGAGCATATTCTTAAAGCCGTACATGAAAAGCATATTGATGTGATTGTGATGAGCGCGCACACCCACGAGGGCTTCCGCCTCCACTTGATCTCTAACCTACCGGAGAAGTTGGTGCGCAAAGCACCCTGTCACGTGTTCGTCATTCACTACGCTGGTTAGAGCATTACGGCTGCGGCTGAGCGCAGCAAAAGCCGACCGAAATTCCCGCCGAGCGCACGCCAGGTTGTGCCACGGCGGGAGCGGTGAACTCTGTCCCGACGCCGGCGTCGATGACGCCTAAGGGAGCGATGTGAGGCCGGGTGCTAACCTTCAGTCCGGAAGGATTTGTTACGGCTTTTCCGTGACTCGCCGCTTGAGGTTTGGGCGACAGCAGTGCTATACCCTCGGCGACCCACAGCCTCTCTGAGCATAACTTAGGCGAAAGCGAGGAGAGCGCGATGGGCACCGCAGACTGCAACTAAGTGAGGACGAAGCAGTATGGAAAGACGAAATTTTCTTAAACTGATGGGAAGGACTGTGGGGGGGGTCGCCCTTGGCACGGTGTTCTCGTCTCTGCAGATGCAGCCGATCTCAGTCCAGGATAAAGCGTGGGCGCGTATCCGCAGGCGTCGCATGCGGATGCCCCACGTCAGATCCACCTTCGCCGAGAACGAGCTGAAAAAGTTTATCGATCCGCTCCCCATTCCCAGCGTGCTGCGCCCGAGCGGAAAGATTAATCGCCTTCCCATTTACAATGTGCGCATGACTCAGTTCCAGCAAAAGTTACACAGCCAACTGCCTCCGACCACTCTTTGGGGATACGCCGATACCTATCCTGGTCCTACCTTCGAGGTGCGTCGGGGACAACCCATCAACGTCGAGTGGAGAAATCGCCTTCCGCGCAAGCATCTCCTACCCATAGATCCCACGCTCCACGGGGCGGAACCTCCCACGCCTGCGGTCCGCACCG
>JACQEL010000738.1 GCA_016200595.1 Deltaproteobacteria bacterium | reverse complement strand
CGCGCACACATCAGCGGGCGTTACAGCTTGAGCTTGTCTCCCGCATCGGCGCTGACGAATGCGACCCCGTAGAGATCCTCGCTCTCATCCTTAACGAGGAGTTTGATGTGGTCCACTTTGCCGGGCATGGCATCTTTGATGAAGAAAACCCGGCTCACAGCGGCTGGGTCTTTGGTCGCGACTGCATCTTATCGGCACAGGAAATCTTCCGGGCGCGCCGCGTGCCACGTCTCGTCGTCGCCAATGCCTGTTTTTCTGCCGTGGTCCGTGAAGATGAGGCGCTCACTGCCGACGACATGAACCGCCACCTGGCCGGGTTGGCAGAAGCCTTCTTTGAACGGGGCATCCAGAACTATATCGGCGCCGGCTGGCCGGTCGCTGATGATGCAGCAGTGAAGTTTGCCGCGACTTTCTATGAACGAGTACTCGACGCAGAAACGTTAGGACAAGCCTTGTCTGCCGCGCGCACGGCAATTCTGGATGAGGGACCAACCTGGGGTGCCTATCATCACTATGGGCAGGTTGATGCAACGTTGGTGACGCAGAACAGAAATTAAGTAGGTAGCCAAAAGTTCGTTGACACTCCTGACGCGCCTGCGCAGCCAAGATGGCTGCGCCACCCGCTTGTCTAGCGGTCTTGGTTGGTGGCACAGGCTTCTAGCCTGTGCCTGACTTGTCAAAAGACTTTCCGCAATCTACTTAGGAGCGGAGGAATCCGGATGCCTGCTTCTCCTGCAAGAGCGTTCTTACACTCCATTCACGTGGAACTTAAATGCGGCCTGGGTAAACTCCTTGGACGCGATGGATACCTACTCAAAGTGCAGCATCACGGCAATTGGAGAAGTTCTTTCATAGTTTGGTGGACCTGAGCGAGGAGAATAGCACTGAGCCGCCCGATCCGACGTTTCAGTCGCCTTTTGTCGATGGCCCGCAACTGAAACACCAAAGCAACAGAAGGCATGGTGAGGTTGTTTTCAGTATCTGGATGAATTGTGAACGTTCCAGGAAAAGCTTGCGCAGTTAATCGTGAAGTGAGAGGAATAATTAACACTGTGGGGAGTCGATTTTCAAACTGTGGCGCTTGGACGACAATTGCCGGACGAGTACCGGCCTGCTCATGGCCGTTGGTAGAGGGAACCTCGACAGTATATATTTCCCCGACATCCATCAGTCGAGTTCCTTCTCGAACTGAGTCAATGCTTCATCGCTAAGGCGATCCCATTTAGCGAACTCCGTCTGAAGTTCCAGTGCAGCCTGCCGGCTCTGCGACAACACACTCTCCTTAAACAAGCGAACAATCTGCAACAGGTTCGGCAACGCCTCATCTGGCATGTCCTTCGTCTCATCCACTAAAGCTTGCCGGTAATCAATTTGCTCTGGCATGATCTTGTTCCTTTCTAGAACGTTTCTTCCGCAAGGAGCCCGTTTTGGGAATCTTGAACTTTGCGGGTTCTGTCTGATCCCAATAACCTACCAGGCTATGGGTATCCCAAAATTCTCCCATTTCTTCGTAACTCGTGAACTCAGGTATCTTCATACTGTCATCACACATAATCATAAGCAGGCAGTTGTACATACTCATGTGCCGGCATGGTGGAAAGTTCTTCCATACGTCTCACGGTCTCAGGCGAGAAGTATTTTTCTCCGCAGACGAGGCACACCTCACACGGCACGCCACGGAATTCGGCTGTACCCTGTGGAGTCTGACGGAAATGCGTGATCTGACGCGCTACCACTTCACCTCCACAGAAGTAACATCGCATCTGCTCTTGCTGGTCCATAGTTAGCTCCCTCGCTGCCTTGGCGTAATCCACTTCGGTGGTTCAGGCGCATAGAGTGTAATGATAATAGCCAATATTCGGTATCTATTGTAACCAACCTGTATATGGAGGGGTTGGCCTCTTGAAAAGCCGAGGACCAGATAGCTCCAGCCGCGAAGGTCCTCAGTGTAAGTCTCCAGCACTTCCCCTGTGAGAATGGTTTCTTTCACCTGTGCATCGGTGATGCCACGCTCCGCCATTCTTCCTTCAGCATGGCCTGAGTAGTGGTATTTATCCTCCCTGACAAACTCCACGATTTGTTCAAGGGTGAGCTGCGTTTGTGCGTCGGCCACTTTGGCTGTATTGCCTCACGAACCTTTAGGTTAACTGCCCTAACCTTTCCTGCAGCTCCTGCACTGGCTTTGCTGCCAAGAAGGTTTGCTTTATTTCCTGATCCTGCAATCGACTCGCGACTGCTTCGATTACTTCAAGGGCGCTGGCGTAGGCCGACCGCGCCTGGTCTATTGCACCTTGCCGCCCGTACAACTCGCCCAGCGCTTGGTAGGTCTTCCATAGCTGCGGTGGATTACCGACTTCCTGAGCGAGCGCGAGCGCCTTCTGCAGCACGGCTTCGGCCTCCACCAGTCTTCCCTGCATGCAGAGTGCTTGTCCCTGCAGCCGCCAACCTTTGACGATGTTTTTACGGCTCTGAGTCGGCTCGGCCAGTTGTAGACACTCTTCAGCGAATCGCAGCGCCTTCTCAGCATCTCCTTTTGTAAGCCATAACTCTCCCAGGCTATGACAACAGTGCTGCAGGTAGCGCCACTTCATCCACTCTTCGCCCCACTTCCCGCGTTGCTGGGAGTCGCGGTAGACCTTTTCGAGGTAGTGCTGTGCCTGTTCTATAGCACCCAGGAGCAGGTAATCATCTCCGAGGTTAATTTGCGCGTTCCTGATAATCTCAGGGTCGTCGGGCTTGTCCGATAGCTCAACCCCTTCCTTATTGCACCGGATGGCCATTTCTAGATTGTGGAGTTCTCCGTATACCCAGCCTAGAGTATTGAGGATTCGACCCTTCCAGAATTTATCACCTAGCCGTTCGCTTAGCTCCAGGTCTTCCTGGAGGGAGGCAAGAGCTTTTTCATACTCCCCCCTGCCGCAGTAGGCGAGGCCTTTCGTCCAGCTTAAGTGCAATAACAGGAACTGCAGGTTGTGAGTATGTCCAACGGTGACAGCCTGCTCGTGAAGAGGAAGAGCTTGCTCGTACTCTCCCATCCAGTTGTGGAGCATCCCTAGCTGGCTGAGGCTAAACGCTTCAATACTTTTGTCTCCGGCTTCTCTGCTGATCCTCAGCGATTCTTCCCGCAGGCGGGCAGCCTCACCGATTTTGCCGGTCACCTGGTGGACGTGACCGATCACGAAGATGCTGCCAGCGAGGATGTTTTTGGCACCGATCGCTGACGCTAATACATTCGCCTGCTCGGCATAGTCGAGCGCCTTTTCGAACTCGTGAGCAAAGAAGAAGCTAAAACCAGTACGGTAGAGGGCCTCCGCCTCTTTAGCCTGGTCCCCGCTCTGTCGGGCCACCTCCAGCATACGCTGGTAGGTTTCGCCGGCAGGGAGAAACTGACTCAAAATGAGGTGCACCGCCCCCTTACCGGCGTAGATAGTCAGCAACGCTAAGGGATCGATCTCATGGCCCAACCGCTCGCAGATGGCTAATGCCCGATTATAGTGCGTCAGGGCTTCCCGATTGGCATACGCCTGCTGCAGTTTCTGTCCCGCCTTGATCAAATACT
>JACQEL010000737.1 GCA_016200595.1 Deltaproteobacteria bacterium | reverse complement strand
GCCGCCGGGTCCCACACACTGGCCGGGGCTGCCTCAAACCCCTTCTTGTTGTGCTCCGGCAACTGCTCTGAGGGCACCCCTGCCCCAAAAGCCGCCGCGACCGGGATCGGGGAGATGTTTTCGCAAACAAAGAACTCTCCCTCTTTACCCTGAAACCCCTTCACCGTCCGCGGCGCGCGATCGCGAAACTTCTTGTCAATCCGCTCGGCCCACATGTTAGGGGGCTCCACAAAGTGTGAGTCCGCTGAAATGATACGATACTCTGCCATAACGTACCCTCCTTTGATGAGAACTCATTGCCAAACCCTCACCCCAGCCCTCTCCTCTGCAGGGCGAGGGAGAAAATTTCCCCTCCTCTGTGAGGAGAAGGTGAGGATGAGGAGCTACCCAAGAAGGACCCAGCCGTGCTGTTCAAGTGATGTTACTCTGATAGCACATTTATCGCCAAAGGTGTAGCGTAAGGCACGGGAGACTTCATTATCAGGACTATCGAGCGCTCAGAGAAAAGGAGGTTCTACTATGGCAGACGTTGTAATTGGCATTGCGGCGTCCCACGCGCCCAACTTGGCAAACCCGTCGCTGATGACAGGGGTCAAAGAGGCGCAGTACGCCACGGTGAAAGCCGGCTTTGCCCAGGCCCGCACGCTGCTGGAGCAGGCCCGGCCCGATGCGATCGTGATCTTTTCCTCGGACCACTTCGATCGCTGTTTTTATGACAACCTGCCGCCGTTCCTGGTAGCAGTCGGCGAGGAAGCTGAAGGCCCAGTGAATGAGTGGCTGAAGATCCCCAAGGTCAAGCTCAAAGTCGCCGGAGAGCTCGGCAGATTTCTGGTGAGCGAAGGGCTAGAGAACGGGGTAGACTTTGCCTCGTCAGCGGAGTTGCCGCTGGATCATGCCGAAGTGGTGCCGCTGTCATATCTGACGCCCAACTGGGACATTCCCATCGTGCCTATTGTCGTCAACGCTTTTGCGCCGCCGATGCCAAGCCTCAAGCGCTGCCTGCAGGTGGGGGCCTTTGTCCGTGCGGCGATCAAGCGGTGGCCGGAGAAGAAACGGGTCGCGGTAATGGGGACTGGCGGGCTATCGCATTGGGTGGGCTTGCCGGGAACGGGCAGGGTCAACGCCGAGTTTGATCGCTGGTTTCTCGACTGTTTAGTCGCGGGCCGCGGGGCTGAGGTGATCGCCAAATACCCAAAGGCCGAGGAACTGGAGCAGGTGGCCGGCAATGGCGGGCAGGAGGTCCGTGATTGGCTGGCTGTGGCGGGGGCCATGCCAGCGCGCCTGAAGCCGCGGGTGCTCAGCTATGAGCCCATTCCTGGCTGTGGGATCGGGGTGATGGCGTGGGCCAAGGAGTGAGAGGGTTGTGCGGGGAGGAATCAATCCTTCATTGACAACCTCAGCTAATGAACTTTGACGAGCAAGATCGGCAATTGAGGCTCCTGGTGGCACGGGCTTCTAGCCCGTGCTTTGGACAGGCTGGAAGCCTGTCCTACCCTTTACTCTCGTACCCGGGCTCTGCCCGGGTACGGCCTGGCAGGCTCTGCCTGCCAGCGGCCGCTCGCACAGCGGCAGAGCCGCTCGACCCTTGCGGTCCCAGGCGGAGCCTGGGACCGAGATGGTAATTTCTTGCCGTGACAAAAAGGAGGGAGTATGGAAGGCCACACTACCAGTGAAGGACTCAGGTACGTAGAGGCCGAGCTGCATTACCTGGTTGACACCGGGGAGAAGCCAGCGATCTATCTGTACCCACCTCCACCAGGCATCTCCCAGCGGACAGGACGCTACGCTACATCCACAGTGCCTATTCACGATGGCCGGGCTCTCCTGCCGCAGCTCTCCTTGGACAAGCAGGGTTTTCTGCTGCAGCACCACGAGACGAAGGTGGTGAATTTCTACAACGAACAGGAAGTGCAGGCCGTCTACTATCCGGAAGTGGAGCAACTCGTGCAGACCGTCACCGGCGCGGCCAAAGTGGTGGTCTTTGACCACACCTGGCGGTGCGCCTCAGCGGCCAAGCAAACCGAGTATAGCGCGCAAGAGCCAGTGCGGATGGCGCACAATGACTACACGCCGCGCTCTGGTCCTCAGCGCGTACGTGATCTCTTGGAGGCGGATGAGGCCGAGGCGCGGCTGCAGCGGCGCTTTGTCGAGATCAACGTGTGGCGACCGATCCAGCAGGGGCCGGTGGAGGACACCCCGCTAGCGGTGTGCGACGGACAAACCATCGCTCCACAAGACTTCGTGGCGACAGACCTGAAGTACCGCGACCGCACCGGGGAGGTCTACGTGCTCACCTTCAATCCACATCACCGCTGGTACTACTTCCCGCACATGCAGAGAAACGAGGCCTTGCTCCTCAAGGGGTACGATTCCCTGACCGACGGCCGGACGCGGTTCACCGCCCACACTGCCTTTGACGACCCGACAGCGCTGCCTCATGCCGTGGCTCGTGAAAGCATCGAGATCCGCACGCTGGTTTTCTTTTAATCTCCCTCACCACCAAAGGGATCCTCGATCAGAAAAGGGTTCGTCAGATCGCCGGTCATGACACCAGGGGCGAAAGAATCCAGCGAGTCGAGATCCCACCCTCCTGGCCGGGCGAGACTCCGTATGAGTTCCGGCTCGGACCAGAGTCCTACTTCCTCGCCGGCAACGTAAAAGGAGCGCCCGTTGACATTGGCGGCCGCGT
>JACQEL010000736.1 GCA_016200595.1 Deltaproteobacteria bacterium | reverse complement strand
CAGTGCAAATTTGAACTGCTCGACTCGCCCAGCCTCCTCGCCGCTTCCGGCGTGACCGCGAAAGGCGGAGGGGCGGGCTCCCCTCCGCCCTCAGAGTTCAACGAGCGTATGTACGTCCGTAATATCCTCAAGGATGGCCTGGTCTTCGAGCAACAACTCGGGGTGAACCCCTTTAAGCTCGGGATCATCGCCGCCACCGATTCGCACAACGGTAACCCGTCCTTCAATGTGGAGGACGAGCGTTTTGGCGGTCATCTGGGGCTTGAGGATGCGATTCCGGTACAGTCACCCTCCACGGTGCAGGACGGCTCGGGAGGCGTCGCCGTAGTGTGGGCCGAGGAGAACTCACGCGATGCTATCTTCGAGGCCCTCAAGCGCAAGGAGACCTACGGTACCAGTGGCACGCGGCCCATCGTACGCTTCTTCGGCGGCTGGAATTTTAAGAAGAAAGACTGCGAAGCAAATTTCGTCGAGAAGGGCTACCAGAGGGGCGTGCCCATGGGCGGGGACCTGCCCCCGGAACCCCCCAAGCATCCTCAGAAGGGACCCACGTTTGTCACCGCGGCTTGGATGGATGACTATATTGGCACGCCGCTGCAGCAAATCCAGATTGTTAAGGGCTGGGTCGAGAACGGACAGACGAAGGAGAAAGTCTTCAAGGTCGCCGGCAAAAACACCGGCGCCAAGGTCGATGCGCAGTGCAATCGCGTCGGCGACGGTTTTAGCTCCCTCTGCTCGGTGTGGAGCGACCCGAATTTCGATCCGACACAGCCAGCTTTCTATTATGTTCGAGTGCTCGAAAACCCAGTCTGCCGTTACAGTACGCTCATCTGTCAGAAAGAGTATGGGATAAACCCCCTCGATGGCAACTGCGACAAGCAGTTGGCGCAGCTAGATCCCGACAAGCAGGACGAGGCGGCGATGTGGCTGGGGGCCCTACTGTTTGTTACGGTCTCGTCGCGTGGGTCAGCGCCGCCGGCTACACGGCTGGTGATTCCCGCATCGCGTATCGAGGCGGCGCTGCGGGAGTATAAAGGACTGAAGCGGCAGCCGCTCACGCCTGAGGAAAGACAGAGCGTCATCCAGCTGCTCGAGGATCAAGAGGTCCTCTATGCGTATGCGCTGCGGTTGGGGCTCGACAAGGATCCCGTGGTAGAACGACGGCTGTCGCAGATCGCGACCTTCGTTTCGGAGAATCCCCATGAAGCGAAGTCAACGCAGGAGCTGGCTAATGAAGCGATTCTGCTCGGTCTCAACGAGGGCGACCTGGTCGTTCGCCGCATTCTGATCGACGGCGCCAGACGCTTGATTCGCGCCGCTATCCTAGTCCACGAACCGTCGGACTCGGTGCTTGAGCAGTACCTCCATGAACACATGGACGAGTTCCGGCTACCGGCACGAGTCCGCCTCAGCCACGTTCTAGTGGACCCCCGTACCCACAAGGAACAAACGGAACACGATGCCCGGGAACTCTTGGCTCGACTTCGCGCTGACTCAGTGCGTCCCGAGCAAGCGGCTGAATACGGAGACCATGGGCTAGTGGCCGCGAACCTCTCCGCTCTTCCCGAAGTGGAACTCGAGCGGCGCTTCGGTCACCGGTTCGTGGAGCAATTGGCGGGGCTCTCTGGGGGGAGCTGGGACGGACCCATTTCTTCGCGGTACGGTCTGCATCTGGTGTTCGTCCAAGAGCGAATCCCAGAGCGCGTCGCCTCTCTCGCCGAGGTGCGCAACGACGTGCGCGCTCGCGTGCGTAACAAACTGGCAGACGCGTGGCTGGAGACGCGGCTGGGACAGCTGCGGGCAGAGTTCCAGGTCGAAGTGGAGGATGCTGGAAGCCAAAGGGGTAGATCATGAGCCGGACTCGCCGAGGTCTAGGGCAAGGGGCGCTCGCGGCAATCCTGGTGGTCTGTTGCAGCCTTGTTACGGCGGCGCCAGCGAGCGGCCACGCCTTCGCGCCTTCGCGCCTTGAGGTCCGCGAAACGACCCCTGGCCATGCTCTCGTACGCTGGAAGCAGCCCGCTGTCCGTGCCACCGGAAGCAGTCTTCTGCCAATCATAAGTGAGAATTGTCTGAGGAGTGGAGAGCCCCACACGAGCGTCGAGGACACCGGCATGGTGGCAAGCTGGGAGATCGACTGTATGGGTGGGCTCGTCGGTCAGACCATCCGCGTGGAAGGGATTGAGGCGAGCCAGCTGGTGTTTGTCGGAGCGGTGCTAGCAGCATGGGCGGCGTTACGCGCGCTACCAGTACGCTGGCCTTCGCCAGCCACTTACCTACCGGCCTACGCCATGGGCACGCTGTCGGCATTTTGGTTCTTCCAGCGCCTCGCCGCGAGCTTCACTAGCTTGCGGTAGCGCGGCAGGTATCGAGCTTGAGGAAAATCAACCGAAAATATGTCAGCACATCTGATTAAGGAACACAGGCTGCACTGCCGCTATCGTGGAAGGTATCGCCAACGACCGGGACAAACTCCCAGTCATAACTCGCCGGATGCAAGGTTAACTTGAGCACTCCCCAGGTTCCGCTCTTGCGCACCTCGCTATTCGCTTGGGTCAGGCCGAACCACCCTAGGATTGCACCACCTGTACCGACCACAAACTCCCGGATGCCGTGGGCCGCGTCTGGTTGCCCATCAGACGTCTGCGGCGCGAAGCGCTCATAGTCATGGTC
>JACQEL010000735.1 GCA_016200595.1 Deltaproteobacteria bacterium | reverse complement strand
TCTGCTGGAACCACTCTGAGCGGCGGAACGGGAGCGAACGGCCGTGTTCAAGAAAGTCTTGATCGCTAACCGCGGCGAGATCGCCGTCCGTATTATTCGCGCCTGTCGCGCCCTGAACATTACCTCGGTAGCCGTCTACTCGACCGCCGATCGCGAGGCTCTGCACGTGCGGCTGGCCGATGAGCGGGTCTGTATCGGTCCACCTATCCCAGCCGCCAGTTATCTGAATATTCCGGCCATCGTCAGTGCGGCGCTGTCTTTTGGCGCCGATGCGGTTCATCCGGGGTATGGCTTCCTCTCGGAGAACGGGGATTTTGCTGAGGCGTGCCAGCGGTCAGGTCTCGTGTTTATCGGCCCGCGGGTGCGCAACATTCGTATCATGGGTGACAAGCCCCGCGCGCGTCGCATCATGGAGCGGGCCCGAGTGCCGGTGTTGCCGGGCACCTCGTCGGGTACTACTGAGGTGCGCGAGGCGCAGGCCGTCGCCGCACAGGTTGGCTTTCCCGTGCTGATCAAAGCGGCGGCTGGCGGCGGGGGCCGTGGCTTGCGTATCGCCCGTAGCGCGGCTGAATTGACGGCGGTGTTTTCCGTGGCCCGCGAAGAAGGGGAAGCCGCATTTGGCGACGGGGCGCTCTACGTCGAAAAATATCTCGATCGGGCCCGGCATATCGAGTTTCAAATTATCGCTGATCAGCATCGTAACGTACTCCACCTCGGCGAACGTGAGTGCTCGATACAACGGCGCTACCAGAAAATCGTCGAAGAAGCGCCTTCGCCGGCCTTGAACAAACGCTTACGCGACCGCATGGGGGCAATTGCGGTACAAGCCGCGCAAGCAGTAGGCTATACAAACGTTGGCACCATCGAGTTTCTCCTCGATGCGCAAGGGCACTTTTATTTTATTGAGATGAACACCCGCGTACAGGTTGAACATCCGGTTACAGAAATGGTCACTGGTATTGATATTGTCCAGGCTGGCATTCAGGCCGCCAGCGGCGAACCGCTGCCGTGGCGACAGCGTGATATTACCTTCTCTGGGCATGCCCTTGAATGTCGGATTGTCGCCGAAGATCCGGTTTCGATGCTGCCGTCACCCGGTACCATCCGTGGGTATCACGCGCCGGGCGGGATGGGTATCCGGGTCGAATCCGGGGTTGCCGAAAATAGCGTGGTGCCGGTGTATTATGATTCTTTAATCGCTAAGGTGATTGCCTCTGGCCGTACGCGTGAGGAGGCCATTCAACGTATGCGTGGGGCTCTGAGTGAGTACCAGATCGGCGGCATCAAGACGAATATCGCTTTGCATCAGCAGATTCTCAACGACCCGGAGTTTCTCGCTGGCGACGTCCATACACGCTATCTCGACAAATTCTTGAACCGGCGCTCTACTGTTCGTGACTCCGCCCCTGCAGCAGAGCCGAGGGTGAGTCCTGCCTGAGGAGGAAGTCATGCTGCCTATAGTGAACCTCAGTGAGATGTGGAGATTAACGCTGTTCATGCTTCGACAAGCTCAGCACGAACGGAAAATCTTTAACGATTGCAGTACAAGACCCGTTCGCCCTGAGCCTGTCGAAGGGCGGGGACACATCTTTTCTCCACAAATGAAAAAGGAGACCTATATCAGAGAACCTGTCCATTCTTTGACCTTATCCCTTGCTCTCGTTCTCCTGTTCTCTGGTTCCGGTTGTGACGCTCCCACGAGTGGTCCGGTTGCAGTGGCGCAGTCCGAACCGCAGAATTCTGAGAGTGCGGCAGCAGCAGCTCCGACTACGAGCGCGCCGCACATCGTGTTTGCTGAACCAGTCTATGACTTTGGCAAGGTCGAGCAAGGTGAGCAGGTCACCCATATGTTTCGTTTCACGAATCAAGGCGGCCAAGAGTTACGCGTCGAGTCGGTAAAGACCTCGTGCGGATGCACGGCCGCAGTGATTTCGGAAGAGGTCATTCCGCCAGGCAAAGAAGGCACGATCAGCGCCACCTTTGACACGACCCACTTTTCCGGCGAAAAGGCCAAAGGCATCTCCGTGTACAGCAATGATCCTCTCCAACCGGTTGCGACGCTGACCTTGCAAGGAGAAATCACCATTGAGGTCGCAGCTGAGCCGGCCCAACTGTATCTTGGTCGGCTGCGTCGTGGTGAAGAGGTCACGCGCTCAGTTGACGTCCTCTATGATGCGCAGAAGCCGATCGATATCGTCAAGGTGGAGAACTCTCATCCCTCGATCAGCGTGCAGGCAGAAGACTTCGCCCGGGAGGACAAGAAAGGGAAAAAACTGGTAATAACTCTCAAGAAAGATGCGCCACTAGGCCGCCTCAACGATCGGATTATGGTGACTACCACGAGCCAGAAGAAACCTGTGCTGGAGATCCCGGTGTTCGGCAGTATTGAGGGTGATGTGGTGGTCGTGCCTCCGCAGGTGTCGTTTGGTGTCGTCCGCAAAGGCGAAACGAAGACTCAAGAGATCAGCATTAAAAACCGTGGGGCCAAGCCCGTGCAGGTGGTGCGGATTCAAAACTCAGCTCCAGATGTGGTAGCGGAAATCACCGCGGTGAAACAAGGGGAAGAATATCTCTTGACCCTCAGGACCAAGGGGGAGAGCAAGCCGGGCCGTATTCAGGGAGAAGTCCAGGTGTTTACTGATCATCCGGAGGAGAAAATGTTGACGATTCCGCTGTATGGCATTGTGGCTGAGGCAGAGCAGGCGAAACAGTAACGCCATTGCGGATTGCGGATTGGGGATTGCGGAATAAGAGCCGTTTTCCTTTGAGTGGAGTGAGCTATTGTCGCCCGCTCGGTTCTCTGCCAGCCAAAATCCTCTGACGGCTGCTTCACATGGGGTGAAGCCCGTGGCGGTACACGTAGGCCGGGGGATAAATGATACTGTTGATAAACTCCGCACCTCCGCCGGGGGATAAATCCCCCGGCTACCCTCAACCGCCCCGCAGGGGCTGAGAGCCGGCTTTAGCCGGCGGCATGAAGGTAGCCCGATGCTTTAGCGTCGGGCGTAAATGGCGTTTGGGCATTTTTCAACAGCATCATGAATCCCCCAGCTACCCTCATTGTCTCGCGCAGCGAGACAATGAGCGCCGCAACGTGGAGTGTGATGGTAACCCGACTTTTCAAGGTCGGGACTTTTTTGTGGTCTGATTTACGATGAAAATTCTTCATTCGTCTATTCTCAATCTGCATGTCGCTTCTTCGGTCTGGATCATCTATTGGCCATGCCATCCGCATTCTCTATGTTAGAAGCCGCTGTTTCTTCCTACATTCACTCCGTCACTGATGCGCTCGCACGAGTGCTGCCGAGTTTGCGCGCTGCCGCCGCTGGCGACCGTCTACGTTTCTCTGGCCTGAAAGGAGCCGCTCAAGCTTTTTTCCTTTCGCGCTGCTTGATTCACGTTCCTCGATCGACGCTGTACGTGCTGCCCTCAGCCGAGGAGGCTGAGGCGTTCGCTGATGACCTGCGTTTGTTCCTAGGAAGCGAGCAAGGGGCGGAAGCGCGGGTGCGTCTGTATCCGCCCTGGGATGTCCCCGCTTTCGAAGGCCTGTCGCCTAGCAGTGAAGTGTTGGCGGCGCAGATCGAAGGACTCTATGCCTTGCTGGCAACTACCGCTCCGGTGCTGGTGACGTCGGTAGATGCCTTAGCCCAGCGAGTCATGCCGCAGGAAGAGTTGATGACTGCCACTCTGCAACTTAGCGCCGAGCAAGAGTTGCCGCTCTCGGATCTGGTTGATCACTTGGTGCAGTGGGGTTATCGCCGAGTACCGCTGGTCGAAGAAAAAGGCGAGGTGAGTGTACGCGGGGGGATTGTTGATTTGTTTCCGCCACTGGCGCAGCAGCCGTTACGCATTGAGTTCCTGGGTGACTCGGTCGAATCGATTCGCGTCTTTGATCCGTCCTCTCAACGCTCGCAACGATCGGTCGAGCAACTCGACGAGTTGACCATTCTGCCCATGCGCTCCTTCTCGCTGGCGCGCTTACAGGCCGCCCGGCGCACAGTGGAAGAAGCGATTGCGGAAAGCGAGGTCCAGCATCGTGAGCAGCAGCGCATTGTGGAAAACCTCAAAAGCGGCCTGCCGTTTCCTGGAGTCGAGTTCCTGTTGCCGTACTTATATCCCACCTTAGAGAGCTTGGTCGATTATTTGCCGCGCGGCACGGTGGTCTGGCAAGCGGAGCCGCTGACTGCGAGAGCCGCGCTGGAGAAATTTGCCGGGGAGCTGTCTGATCGTACGGCCGAGGCCGATGCGGCTGGCCGCTTCGTGCCCGCGCCCGAGCGGCTTTATCTGAGCGCCGTGCAGACCTGGGCTAGCTTGGCTTCCAGCTTCACCGTCGAACTGGAAGGGCTTGAGGTGGTGGATGCTGATGTGACCGTATCGACTGCGCTCCATACCGGCCTCAAGCCAGTGCCGCACGCCAAGAGCGGCGAGGTCGGCCTGGCGCCGTTAGTCGAACGACTGCGTCTCTGGCAAGAAGAGCACGTGCGCGTGTTCTTAGTGGTGTCCGGCACGCTCCAGGCGTCGCACTTGCAAAGTCTCCTCCTCGGCTATGATCTACGTTTGCCGATTGCTGCCGCCACCAACGAGCTCTGGCAAGAAAAAGTCCTGCCGTCTCCGGTGATCGTGGTTGGCCATGTCTCACAAGGATTCGCCTTGCCAGCCGACGGACTGGTGGTCCTCTCGGAAGAGGACATCTTTGGTGAGCGGCGGCATCGTCGCCGAGCACGACGACAACCGGTGATCGATTATTTAACCGGCCTGAGCCAACTCACCGTAGGTGACTACGTTGTCCATGTGGATCATGGAGTCGGACTTTATCAAGGGCTGCGCCATCTCACCGTCGCCGACACCGAAGGCGACTATCTGCACCTGGAGTACGCCAGTGGAGATCGTTTATACCTGCCGGTCGAGCGTATTAACCTGGTGCAAAAATACACCGGGGCTGGCAGCCAGACGCCGGCGCTCGATCGGCTCGGTAGTGTCAATTGGGAAAAGGTTAAACGAAAGACGCGCGAAGCGATCCAGGCGATGGCGCGTGAACTGCTGGAAATCCATGCCGCGCGGGAAATCACCGAGCGACCGGCCTTTGCCAAGCTCGATGGGATCTATGAAGAGTTCGTCGCGCGCTTTCCGTTTGAGGAGACCAGTGGGCAACAAGCCGCGATCGACGACGTGCTGACCGATTTGCACACCGACAAGCCCATGGACCGCCTGGTGTGCGGGGATGTGGGATACGGGAAAACCGAGGTGGCGCTCCGTGCGGCTTTCCTCGCGGTCGAGAGCGGAAAGCAAGTTGCCGTGCTCGTTCCTACGACCGTGCTGGCCCAGCAGCACGGAGAAACCTTTACCCGACGCTTTGCCGAGTATCCGGTACGCATTGAAGTCCTCAGCCGCTTCCGCTCGGCTCAGGAAATCAAAACGGTTGTGCCGGGTTTAGCCAATGGCACCGTAGACATTGTCATCGGTACTCACCGCCTTTTGCAGCGTGATATTGTTTTTAAGAACCTTGGCCTCATGGTGATCGACGAGGAGCACCGCTTCGGTGTCGCTGACAAAGAGAAGATCAAGAAATTACGGCACCTGGTCGATGTCCTCACGCTCTCAGCCACGCCGATTCCGCGCACCCTCAACATGGCATTGATGGGGATGCGCGATTTGAGTGTGATTGAGACCCCGCCGGTGGACCGGCAGGCGATCCGTACCTATGTCGCGCGCTTTGACGATGGACTGATTCGCTCCGCCATCCTCAATGAGTTAGGACGGGGAGGGCAGGTATTCTTCGTGCACAACCGCGTCGAGACCATTGAGCGCATGGCCAAACAGTTACGGGAGTTGGTCCCTGAGGCCGCGTTGGCGGTGGCGCATGGCCAGATGCCTGAACGAGAACTAGAAAAAGTGATGCTCGACTTTCTCCATCACCGTTCCAACGTTTTGTTGTGCTCGGCCATCATTGAATCTGGGCTCGACATTCCCACGGCGAACACCATGATTATCAACCGCGCGGACCAGTTTGGCCTCGCGCAGCTCTATCAATTGCGGGGTCGCATTGGGCGCTCGTCTCAACGCGCCTACGCCTACCTGCTGATTCCCGGCGAGCATTTGCTGACGCCCGACGCGAAAAAACGCCTGGAGGTTTTACAAGAACTTGATGACCTGGGAAGCGGCTTTCGCCTGGCCGCTCACGATCTCGAGATTCGCGGCGCGGGGAATCTCTTAGGCAAGGAGCAATCCGGGAATGTGACGGCCGTAGGATTCGAACTGTATGCGCAGATGCTAGAGGAGACGGTGCAGGAGTTACGCGGCGGCAAAATCCGCGTGCAAATTGAGCCCGACATCCAGATTGGTCTGCCTGCCTATATTCCGGAAGCTTATATCCCGGAGGTCAACCAGCGCTTGGTGTTCTACAAAAAACTGGCGAATGTGCAGGACTGGTCTGATCTCGAGGAACTGGCCAATGAGATGGAAGATCGGTTTGGTCCCTTGCCGGAGTTGGTGCGGGTGTTCCTCGAGGTCATGGACCTGCGTCGGGTGTTGCGTGAGTACCTGGTGACCTCGGCCTATAAACGGGGAGATAAGGTGACCGTGCACTTTCATCCCGACGCGCCGATCAAGAGCGAACGGCTGGTCGTCTTGTTGCAGAAAGACAAGGGTCGCTCGCAACTCAGTCCTGATCTGCGTTTCACCTTTACCCTGAAGCCGGGGGAAGAGGTTATTCCTGCCATCAAGGCGCTCTTGCAGACGCTCAGCGAGTCGTGTTAGGCGGAGGCAGTATGAAGAAAAGTATGTTTTGGCTGTTCGCAGGCTTGTTGGTCTACGTTCCCTATGGTCATGCCGAAGTGATCAATCGCATCATCGCCACCGTGGATGGTGAGCCGATTACGCTGTATGAGCTACGCAGCTTTGCTAGCTTTGCGGGTGGACAGCGTAACTCGTTTATGCCGCCGGAGGCGCTGAAGAACTTGTCTGATCGTGATGCCCTCGATGTGCTGATCATGAACAAACTCGTGGACAAGGAAGTCGAGACCCAGGGGCTGAAGGCGCGGGACAACGACATCGATAGCTATATCGAGCGCATTAAAGCCCAAGGCAAAATGGATGACGAGCAATTCAAAGACGCGTTGGCCAAGCAAGGTATGAGCATGGAGAACTATCGGCAGCAGGTGGCGAAAGACATTGAGCGGGCGCTCTTGGTCAATCGCGAGATTGGCTCACACGTCAACGTCACGCCGCAGGACGTCGAGCGTTATTATAAGGCACACGCTAGCGACTTCTCTCAACCCGAGCAGGTGCGGGTGCGGCATATTTTCCTGCCGTTGTCGCCTTCGGCGTCAGGCGACGCGGAACGAGAAGCAGACCAACAGATTCAGGACATCCGCAAACGCGCGGTTGCTGGGGAAGATTTCGCGACCCTGGCCGATACCTACTCACAAGGCTCTCGTCCGGGTGAGGGCGGAGACCTGGGCTACTTCAAGAAAGGTCAGATGCCCAAAGAAATTGAAGACGTGGCTTTTTCCCTGAAGCCAGGAGAGGTCAGCCAGCCGTTTCGCACCGGCGCCGGGGTACATTTGTTGAAGGTTGAAGAACATAGCCACTCCGGCCAGCAGAAGTTGGATGAAGCCGCGACTGAAGAAATCAAAAAGAAGCTGTACAATGACGCGTTGCGCCAGCGCTACGAGCGCTGGTTCCAGGAAGACTTGCGGTTCCGTCATCAGATTGAAAACTTTCTCACTGCCTCGTCTCGCAGTCCAGGAAACCAAGTCGGGAAAACAACGACGACCGTAGCCAGCAGTGCAGCAGAAACCGCCGCGCCGCCCGACAAGCC
>JACQEL010000734.1 GCA_016200595.1 Deltaproteobacteria bacterium | reverse complement strand
TGCTGCGGCATATCGCCCTGAATCTTTTACGCCAAGAGTCCAGCGCCAAGAGCATCCCCCGTAAACGCCTCGCCTGTGCGCTCAATCCGGACTATCTCCTTAAAGTCCTGCTGGGAAAGTAGTTTTAATGCGTTAGCCCTGAGCCACAAGCTGAGTCCTTCGCTCGTGACCTCGTCGCAAAGGCACGCTTTTATTTCACTGTTGAACGCAAACGGCAGAATGTACTGGGAGAAGGTTTCGAGGATCTGCTGCAAATCCTCATGATCAATGTCAGCCACGTCCCTGAAAACCATATCGTGATCCGACATCGAGCAAACAAGCTGCCGGGCTTTCAAAACCAAAGAACTACGCGCGAACGCATCGAAGCTCCCGACATCGCTATTGTAAGAAATAATCGGACGGAGCTACTTGCGTCGGTCAAGTGGAGTCTGCGACATGACCGCCAGAAGCAACTCTCCGACGAACTTGACTGCTATGTGGATCTCTTGTCACAGGACAAGTTCCCTCAATATGTTTTAATAACGAACGAGTATGATCCTGGACGACTCGTCAACGCTGATGGATTGAACCGCCGCAGTCAAAGAATCGACCGCATCTACCATATCAACTTAGATCTCCTGCTCGGTGCCCTACATAGTCACGAGCGAGTCAGAGACCTGAGACCTCTAATTGCTGCTGGACGCCTTCAGTCGCTAGGAGATTTTCTTAGCACGTTGTCTCGGCAATATGGGGCGAGTGGTTAAAAACTAAAAAGTTCTACAGTTCCTCACCTAAACCAAGATGCATGAGGTTGGTACACTCGGGGTGGCGCGCGCTGTGCGCACGTCTTCTCTGTACGCCGCTATTTTCGTGCGCAGAGCGCGCGCTACGGCGTTCAGGCGAGCCGGAATGGTGCGCCTTACCGCCTTTCTCGGATCCGACAACGATTCGTGATTCTTCGGGCCATTTGCTCCCTGTGACATGAAAAGTCTTTACAGAAAGCCCCTTTCGTAAAGAGTCAGATGCATCTAGGCCGAAAAGTTCAAGGTTTCAGGAGGTCAAATTTCCCGCGCCAACTGTCGTAATGTCAAGAGTTTTTTCTCGTCCTGGCTAAATGGCCCCAAAAAGTAGTAATCGTTGCCATTCCCCGATCCGGAACCGCCTTAAACCGGTACTTGAAAATGAATCCAAAATTTTATCTACTCAAAGTCGGTATTGACAATCGGTCCCAAAAAATTATAATGACGAGGTGCAAAAGGAAAGCAAAGACCAAAAGGTTACCGACTCGATCCCGCGGGTCGCCGTACTGCAAATCTTACAGGTTCTGCATCACATTGCTGATTCAGGGGGCAAATCAACTTTTGAAAAGGTAAGATTATTTCTCCTGCAGCGCTCACAGCGAGCCACACCTTCTTCCCGGTTCGCCATGTACACTATCGCCCGCGATGTCCTAATTGACCTTCAGAAGTTGCAGCTCGTCCAAACGGGTATCCTTCCCAGAACCCAATCGCAAATGGAAAGCCTTGCCGAGGCCCCGTGTGAACTGACTGAAGCCGGTCACTCCTTAGCTGAAGTTTACAAAGAAAGACCTGGACACGCGTTCGACCAGTTATTAGTCACCTGGATCAACAACCATCCTTACTTCCACGCGTTCATAGTCCGACTGCACCAACAGCCGCTCTGCGTGCCTGATATCACTAGTGTGAAGCAACTTGGATCTGAAGTTCGGTCTGAAGAGAATCTTAACACCTTGTCACATCGCATCGTCGATCATTGCCTAAAACGTTTGTCCAATATGCCCTTCCCTCGGACAAAAGAGGAGCCGTTCACGCACGCGGTCGGAGAGCGCGTTCAGGAACTCGGCAGAATGACCCTCTCTGGGCTTGACGCGAAGAAATGGGTGGACACCATCCAGGACAAAGTGGTCATCCCTTCCCTCCTCACGGCTGAAGAATTGCCGTTCACCGATGCCGTGACATTCCAACACGTCCTGAAAGCTGCAAAGGACTTTTTCGCAGCGTCTTGGACGGCATCGCATCCGGAATTATCACTACGGGTTATCTTCTCTACCTGTGATTTCCAACCCCCAGCAATCGATAGCCAAGCTAGCATCACCGAGGTGATTCACCACGGCAAGTCTTTCGCCGCTCCTCTGTTCGTCGCGGCTCTTCGGTCCGCCTACAGCCGAGTCGCGAAGCCAGTAGGCTCCTACGCCGACGCATATGCTGTCCGTGCCATAGTGTGCATTGATCTACAAATCCAGCCTAGGGTCTTCGCCGCATGTCTGGGCGATCTTATGTCCACCGATCCCACGCCGGAATTAACTATTTACACTGAACTGCCATTCGACTCGCCCCCACCGGGCGAGGATTACATCGAGATTGACCGCAACCGTATTGGGCTCCTCAAACTAGCTTCTTCTTAGGAGGGAGGTCAGAAATGCCACTCAAGTCGTTCTTCCAGACCGCGTGGGACCTGAACGGGAACCCGTTCTCGGGTAAAGCCACCTATGCTGAAGACAGCCAGATCGTCTACGTCCCCGAAATGTTCGGAAGCCAGCGTGAGGAGTTCCTCCGCAAATTCGTCCAGGCTCCACTGGAAAATGGGCAGCCACTTATCGGTGCTGTCTGGTCTGTTGTTCCTGGAGACCCGAAAGCACGGGGCTTCGGCAAATCCACTCTGATGGGCGAGGAAGCGAAGCGGATCAACCAGGACTTCGGCTTTGCGACGCTCATACACCTAGGCGTCTCGGAGACGGACGCCCGGGCCAATCCCGTGCTGGCCAGCTACGTCAGCTTCAACACCAAGGCCAATGAGGGTATCGCAAACATAGACGCTGCCTGTTTTCAGCTAGTCCGATTCCTACTGCGCTGTGCCGATGCCAAAGGCGTCAAGACGCACCTGCGACTACGAGAACGTGCTGTAGCCAAACTCTTGAAGGAAGGGAACGCTGTGAAAGATCAGGAGAGCCGAGCTATTGTCATGGCCGTCGAAGAGCGCTTCCGTCAGCTCGCTGTCACTATCGACATCCGCAACCTCCTCGAGGAATTCCTCATGCACCTCGCCTCGCCTGACACAGATGCACTGGAGAAGTTCCTTTCGACGGTAGGCGCTTGGCATCACAATAGGAACGGTCTTAAGTACCTCCAACTCTTTGTCGCCTTTGCCGAACTAGCAGACATTCAGCACTTCACTTTCTTCATCGACCAAGTAGAGGATTTTACGTCCGAGTCGCAGCCGAGCAAGATCCGTAAGAATGTTAAGATTATACGTGACGCCTTGCTGGAAAGTGAGCCTTTCGCCTCCCGTGCTTCCTTCGTCTTCCAGCTTCATCCGGACGCCTATCGTAAGCTCCGCGATGCTTGGACCCACGAGGATCTGCACGACCTGAACTACGACTCACCGTTGAATAAGCCGTATGTTGTAGTCCTGAAGGGCTTGGACAATTTTAAGGCTGCATGTCTGCTTGCAGAGCGATGTCTCAACCATCCGCAGTATGCACTGCCTGAACGCGAGCGTGGCATCCATCCGTTCACCGACTCTTCTCTAGAAAAGGTTTGGCAGACCACGAAGCCCCGCCCGCGCTGGTTCATCCGCGTCCTGCATGACCTGTTGGAGCTCGCGAAAGATGAAAGAGTTTCCGTGCTGGACGAAAAGTTTATAAATCCTACCAAGCTGAAGGCCCTCAGCAGTAAAATGCAACAGGACGATGAGGAAGAATTAGAGGATCAGAGAGATGACCGTTTGGCGTAGGAATAGGCGATGTGGTGGGAACAGCCACGACTGAAGGAATTTCCTCCGATCTTGGCACCTAGTATCCTTGAAGTGGCCGTGCGCGCTTACGCAGTCATCGAAGTGGGCGGTCTTTCAGGGTGTGGGCCGGAGCGAGGGCGCAATTTCGAGCAGTTGTTCTACAGCATCTGCAACCGGCGAGGGTTAAGCCTCTGCGAAAAAGCCGGCTCGCGCACGTTGGCACTGCAGCGCAGTGCGTCGGGCTTTGCCCATGAAGTGGACGGTGCAACAAGGTCAGTGGACTACCTTACTCATTGGGAACTGAAGCACCTGACGAGTGAGTTGGACAAGAACGAGTTGTTGGTCTTCAACGGGAAGGGGATGGATTATCTCTACGGATCTAATTCATTTTTTGCCAATGTCCCAATGCTGCGTTTTCTCCTTTCGGGCTGGAACGTCGGGCAAGAGAGTCGTTTATATACCGTATTGTGGGGAATCATGCTTATAGAACCGGATAGGTTCCCCTTACCACTTCTGTATGAGGCCATCGCCCGCGGTGCAGGTGAATGCCTTAAGCCTGCTGAATGCGATGCGGTGACCCAAGAGGTACGCTGGGCTTGCCGGCCGCTCCAGCACGTACTCAAAGACCTTGGCTGTTGGAGCAACGGCTCAACCCAACTGACCCGTTGTGGCCCAACGGCTAACCGGATTGCAAGGGAGGTGCTCGACATTCAAGAAGGGATTGGCGCGGACGTACTAGACTATCTGGCAGACGCCTATCCTGATTGGGTTGACGAGATTGCGAACGATACCTGGCATGAGGTTGGCGGTTGGTAGTCTTTTAGGGACATTGTCAATTTAACGCTGGTCGCACAGAAATCTCTGCTTCCAGTAGGAAGCCTACATCACGCACCGAGGGTTTCTTCGTCTGGATTAGGATGCGTGACCCTATGCAAGTCCGGAATCTGACATTTAGTGGGAACATCTTGAGCACCATTTCTTTAAGTTGACAATGCCATGTCTTGGCTTACCGAAGTGGCTCTTTCCAGACAAAACAAAGAAATGAAACGTAAGGAGAAAGACAATGAGTATTTGGGTAGTGAAGTGCAGTAACAACCGTAAAGATGGCACCGGCTGGCATTGGACGAATTACTTTGAAGGCGCCGACGCCAACGAGCCGTTTCTCTTCGGGAGCGACAATGACTATGACTGGATTAAGCACCGTGGCAGTATAAAACGCATCCGCGACGAGATTGCCCGGGGGGACCTTGTCGTCTGTTATCAAACGAACCGCAGGGAGATTCTCGGGCTCACTCGTCTCCACTCCGGGGGGAAACATGGCGAATCCGGTCTGTTCAACGTCTTTAATCTGGAGCCGGCCAGTCAGGCGTTCGTCTTCAATACGCCTATTCAGGTCGTTGAGGACCTGTATGACCATGGGATTTACCCAGATTGCTTTGGCAAAGGGACGATGGGTACGCTCTACGAAGTCACGGCCAAGGAATTTGCGGAGATGGTCGATGCCATACAGCAAAAGTTACCGGAGCAACAGCGTGCACTGAAGGCGTGGCTTGCTCGGAACGGTTGGTAGTTACTATCTAGTAGAGTTAAAGTCAGAGTATGCGATTCCTTCAACGTCTCCAACGCCCCCGCAAAACACAATTTCCCCTGGATTGGGATGCCGTCCTAGCCAAGCTCCCGCCCGAGTTCAGTTATGCTGACGTAACCCGGATCGCCCAGCGAAACACGGCCCACGCGGGGGTCTGGGGCGGGCTGTGGCGCCACGGCGGGTTCGTCCGCTATGCCGGCTGGACGACCGGTCGGTCGGTACAGGCCGTGCGCCTATTCCACAAGACGACAACCCGGTCGCGGACTGCATAGCAGACACTTGTTCACTAGCAGTGAGCGTATAGCAGACCCACCCTACGGGCAAGTCGTCAGGGAGTGCGCCGTCCTCCATAGGGCTCCCTCTGCGTGACCGCTTTCGGCGTGGGTGCCTGAATGTACGAATCTCTTGCCGTCTGGTTTAGTGCAGATTGAGGATTACTTGCAGGGATGATCTAATGAGCCACGTTATGTACAGGTAAAGCTGACGCTGCTCTTGCAGCGCATTTTATCGTCTTGGTAGTAGGAACGTGACCTGCTGCGTCCTGCGCCCATCAGCGTTCGATTTCCGCGAACAAAGGCAGTTGGCTGCCGCGCGGACGCTCGCCCAGGGGCACGGGATAACGGCCGGTAAAACACGCGTCACAGAACCCGCCGAGCTTCTCTTTGAGCGCTGCATACATGCCCGCTTCGCTGAGATAGGCGAGGCTGTCAGCCGTGATGTAGCGGCGAATCTCATCGATTGAATGCGAGTAAGCGATCAACTCTCGCCGTGTTGGCGTGTCAACTCCATAAAAACACGGACCAATAGTCGGGGGGGAACTGATGCGCAGGTGCACGGCGCGTGCCCCGGCCGAACGGATCATTTTGACGATCTTGCGACTGGTCGTGCCGCGTATGATGGAATCGTCCACCACCACTACTCGCTTGCCGCGCAGCACTTCAGGTTGCGCGTTGAGTTTGACCTTGACGCCGAAGTGACGGATGGATTCGCGC
>JACQEL010000723.1 GCA_016200595.1 Deltaproteobacteria bacterium | reverse complement strand
TCAAATATGTTGCGCAAGGGCTGCTCGGCAAAGCGGAGAAAGCCAGCGAAGCCGACATGCGCGCCTTTGCCGAGCGCTGGCGACCCTACCGCGGCCTGGCGCTTATTTATTGCTATGCGGAGTTGATGCAGCGGAGGAACGGATAAGTAGTCAGTTATCAGTAGCCAGTTGTCAGTAGAACTTGAAGGTCTTGCTCTTGGTCCTGTCTTCACTGGTAACTGACTACTGGCAACTGGTTTCCTTTTCTCTCATGCCCAGGCTCCGCCTGGGTATGCCTTGTGGGTGTGGCTCTGCCACACCTGGGACTTGCGTTCCCCGGCAGAGCCTGGGAACGAGGTGTCAACTTTGGTGCTTGACGAAGTACTAGGCAGCTTCGGACTGTGTTAAGGAGCGCAAGTCAATAGTGATATCGATCTCGTCATAAGGGACGACCGGAGTCCGGGCATTCCCGTGTCCTTTTGCCTCGACAAACTCGACGAGTCCCAACTGGCGTAAGAGCGCCAAATCGGCACTCACGTTTTTGAGATCTCGCCTCACCAGTTTGGCCAATTCGGTCACTGACCCAGGGGCCTGGTGGAGAATCGCCACCAAGAGATCCAACCGTTTTGTCGTAAGAATCTTACGGAGGTCATCCAACGACTCAAAGTAAAGCCCTGGGGCCTGAACTATCCGCTTACCACTCTCTGCCCGTCGAAGGGCATGGAGAGCAGCCGTGTACGAGTCCTCTCGTGAACGAATGCCCACACGTAAACGTCGCTTCATAAGTGTTTCAACAAATCTGTTCAGGAATTGGCTCCACTGATCCTATCTTGCCTTCCGAGACCTCTTCTCCTGTTTGGCAAGGGGCTCACCAGGCCCATCATGTTCCAGAGCAATCAACAACAAGGCCAAATCCTCAGCACGAGCTTCTCGAACATGCCGTTTAGCATCCGCAATTGATGGCCCACGGTCAGTGAGAAAGACACTGAGACGATCACTAGGGACAACCAATATGCCGGCGTCGATTTTTCCCGCGATTAGTGCCTTTCTCAAATGAATGATATCCATGACAAGCAGGTCACTTCGAGCAGAAAATTGGACCTCGACCCCAAGACACACCTGGGCGCCATCGATAGAGTGACATTTGATCCAATCAACATCTCCTGCCTTCTTTATTTTCCAACCCTGATACTGTGCAAATCTCGCGTCAATCATTCTTCTGACGGCGGCACCTCCATTCGCATCTTTTTCCTCTTTGACACGGAGATCAAAGCTCGTCAGGATCGTACGAACTTCATTAAGAAGACTACTCAAGCCCAAACGGACGATGCGTTCGTGGACTCCGTCATAAGGCTGCTCTTCTGCAATATGAGGCATACATTAGCGAAAGACAGCAAGAAGATCGTTGGTGGGCTGTTTATCCACCTTCTCGGGAAACCGTTCTTTCAGCCTCGCAACAATTGGTTCACAGGTCGTAATTTCAGATCCGAGCCAGTACCTTTGTAGTGTCTGTGCAGCCTCGTAGCTTGATCCTCCACCACCAAACGGATCTAAAACAACCTCACCTGGATTTGTCGAGATCTCAAAGCAGCGGCTCGGAATCATGGGTTTCAGTTCGTTGATGTGCCAGCGTGTTTTAAATTTGCGGTGGCGTGCTGGTGCGGTATCATCCCAAAAGTCCGTCAGGTTTAACCCAAGCGGATTAAGATACTTGCGGTGACCGCCGTAATCTTTAATGTCTTTCCCACAATGCCGGCAGATCGGTATCGGAAGCCGCACTCGATTAAAAGTCTTTGGTTCTCCCTTGGTGAAATAGAGTAAAGCGTAATGCGCCGGGTAGAGTTTTCGGCCCCGCGGAAACGTACTCTTCATGGAGAGTGCGATCCAGTGACGAAACAATAACTTGTGCATTTCTTCGAGATGCGTGGCGAGGTGATAACCCCATTGAGGAAGAATATAAATGAACAGAGATCCCCCTGGTTTGAGAACACGAATACTTTCGTCGATCCACGCAAAAGACCACCGAAGATAGTCATACTTCTTTAGATCGTCTTTAACTGCTCCATTGCCGTAGTCTTTGCCAAGATTGAAAGGTGGATCCGCAAAAATACAGTCTATCGACTCATCTCTCAGCATCGCAAAGAGCTTTAAGCAGTCTGCCTCATAAAGCAAGCCAAGGTCTGTGGAGAATGTTGGCTCCAAACGAAGCTGGGGAGCGTTCCGTAAACGTAATCGACGAGAAGTTTCTATCGGAGCTAGCTGTTGTCCATTAGTGACCTCATTCATCTCTCCCTGAGTTGACAGGGGGCTTAGAGGGCTCACATGGGACCATACCAGTCCTTGTACAGGTCTAGGTGTTTTCATACTTTTTCGGAACTTTACCGACTGCAGCTCCTTTAGTAAAGCAGTAATTCTCTGTGATCTTTTTGCTTAGAAGGTTCAAAACATCCCCGAAATCTTCCCACTCGCATCCATCTTCATCCCGATCGCCGCTGGCTTCGCGGCGAGGCCGGGCATGGTGAGCATGTCGCCGGTGAGTGGCACACAAAAGCCGGCGCCAGCCGAGAGCCGGATCTCACGCACGGTCAGCGTAAAGTCGCGTGGCCGACCGAAGAGCTTGGGATCGTCAGATAGGGAAAGTTGAGTCTTGGCCATGCAGATCGGCACCTTGCTGTACCCCAAGGAATTGATGCGCTCTAGATCGGTGCGTGCCCGGGGAAGTAAGGCAATGTCTGCGGCACCGTAAATCTTCTGCGCAATGGTGCGAATTTTGTCCTCGATCGACGCTTCCAGCGGATACAGAAAGCGCGGAGTTGGCGTGGAGGCCTGACACGCCGTGACCACTGCTTCCGCTAGCGGCAAGCCTCCTTCGCCACCTTGTCCGAATACATCGATAACTCGGGCTTCTAAACCGAGAGTGCGACTTTCTTCAGTGACGAGTTTGAGCTCGTCTTCCGTGTCTGTGGCAAAGCGATTCACCGCCACGATCGGCTGCAGACCATACTCGCGCACGCTCTCAGCATGCTTAACCAGATTACTCATCCCCACCTTGAGCGCTGTGAGATCCGGCTTGTTGATCTCATTCAAAGCGGCGCCACCGTGCATCTTCAAGGCTTTGACGGTGGCGACCAAGACCACTGCCGACGGCCACAGACCAGCCTCACGACACTTGATGTCGAGAAACTTTTCTCCGCCGAGATCGAATCCGAACCCGGCCTCGGTGACGACAAAATCGGCACTACTGAGCGCCAGGCGCGTAGCGAGAATGCTGTTGCAACCATGCGCGATATTGCCGAAGGGACCACCATGGACAAACGCCGGTACTCCTTCCACAGTCTGCACAAGATTAGGTTTAAGCGCATCCTTGAGAATGATGGCCATCGCCTCTGAGGCCTGGACCTCGCTCGCCGTGACCGCTTTGCCTTTGCTAGAAAAACCGATCACGATGCGCGAGAGCCGCTCAATTAGATCAGCCGGCCCGTTGGTCAAGCAGAGGATCGCCATCACCTCAGAGGCAGCGGTGATATCGAAGCCTTCCTCACGGGGCACTCCCATGAGCCGCCCACCCAGGCCAATGACGATTTGTCGCAGAGCGCGGTCATTCATATCCATTGCTCGACGCCAGCGAATCTGTCGCACGTCGAGATCAACCGAGCCGTGGAACAGCGCGTTATCCATCATCGCCGACAAAAGGTTATGCGCAGAAGTTACCGCATGAATGTCACCGGTGAAATGCAGGTTAATGTCCTCCATCGGCAACACCTGTGAACGGCCACCACCACAGCCGCCACCTTTCACGCCAAACACCGGTCCCATCGACGGCTCACGCACGGCGACCGCAACTTTTTTGTTCAAGTGAGCCAAAGCTTGACCCAAACCAACTGTCGTCGTCGTCTTGCCCTCGCCGGCTGGAGTCGGATTAATAGCCGAGACCAAGATGAGTTTCCCCGGGGAGCGAGATGGAGCAGAAGTCAAGGCCTCAAGGGCAATCTTAGCCTTGAACCGGCCATAGGGTTCGAGGTGTTGAGGAGACAGGGACAACCGGGCAGCAATGTCTTCGATCGGCTTCAGCGTCGTGGCTTGAGCGACAGCGAGGTTCTGATCACGGCTCATGAGTATTCATTCCTTTCTGACAAAAGGCTGTCAGCAGTCAGCTATCAGTAATTAGCCAGACAAGGCAACAAGGGGTTTAAGTCTCTTGTCCAGATTTCGCTAACAGCTAACAGCTAAAACCGTTTCGCCGCCTCGACCATACGCGAGAGCTTGCCGATGGCAATCTCGGTGGTCCGTCGGCCCAAGCCACAGGACGGCGCGATCCATAAGCGCTCGGGTTCGACAAAACGCAAGAGTTCAGCAGTGTGCTCGGCAATCTGTTCGGTGGTCTCGACCGGAGCTTTGACATCAACGATTCCGGCGATCACTTGCAGTTCCTTGGGAATATCACGCAGGTAGGCTCGGTCCGCCCACTGTCCAGCATGTGAACACTCCAGGTGTACCTTATTGATGACTCCTCCCAGCCGCTCGATATACGGAAGGAGCGCCTGGAGGTTATGGACCGTAACGGCTGACTGCGAGCCCAGATCTCCCAGGCAGCAATGAATCGTTTTCGTTGCTTCGACTCCAGCGAAGCTGCCAGCAATCAGGTCCACCGCTTCTTCAGGCGTGAGCTGCCCAAGCACCGACCGGATGGCAATATAAGGGATATCAAGCTGAATCTCACGCGCCCCTGCGGCAGCCAGACCACGCACCTCGCGGTTCACAATCTCAACTGCCCGCGGGATCTGCCTCTGTATCTCTGGCGACGGTCGGATGTGCGCCAATACTTCCAGGGGTCCTGGGACTGAAGCTTTCTCCAAGGAAGGCTCGATCTGTGACTCGCGCCGAAACGCTTCGACATAGCCG
>JACQEL010000722.1 GCA_016200595.1 Deltaproteobacteria bacterium | reverse complement strand
CAGGGCCGAGGTGATGAGCAGCGGCTTGCGGCCAACGCGGTCAGAAAGAGCGCCGGCTGCCGGAATCAGCAACAGCAGAATGACCATATTGATAGTGTTGATATCGAGTGCCTGCGCTGCCTGTATATGAACAATCTGCTTGAGATAGGTCACGACGTAGACAAATATCATGTAGAAGCCCACCGCATTGAGTATATTGAAGCCGGCGACTCGTAACAGTGCCCGCCATTCGCTGCGGAAGGCCTCAACTATGGGCGACGTGACTGGCTTTTCATTGCTCGGCTGGACCGGCGCCTCAGGAAGCTGACGACGAATATAGAGACCGGAGAGACCAACCGCCAATCCTAGTAGGAACGGCACTCGCCAACCCCAGGCAGACACCGTCTCTGACGACAATACTGAGGTGAGAAGAGCCCCGACTGCCGAACCGAGCAGAATACCAGCAACCGCGCCAAAGACGCTCCAACTCCCCATCAGACCACGTCGGTTGGGTGCGGCGCCTTCGACCAAAAACACAACCGACGTCGTGTACTCACCGCCAACGGAAAGGCCCTGTACCAAGCGCAGGACCACGATGAGCACTGAGGCAGCTACGCCCATCTGCGCGTAGTCCGGCAGAATGCCGATCAAGAAGGTCGGCACCGCCATGGCGATCACTGAGAGTGTGAGAGCTGCCTTGCGACCAATCTTATCGCCGATATGACCGAACACCAGTCCGCCAAATGGCCGCATGAGAAAACCTGCAGCGAATACGCCAAAGGCAGCAATTAAAGAAGCAACGGGATCTTTTGAAGGAAAGAAATGCTGACCGATCGTCTGCGCGAAGTATCCGTAGACGGCAAAGTCGTACCATTCCATAACGTTGCCGGCGATACCAGCGACAATTAAGCGCTGGACTCCCTGTTCACCATTTCCGTTCATACAGCCCCCCTCCGCCAAACTTTCTCAGGATCCCCCTGTAGCTTATCGGTGATGGACGTTAATTTTTCAGTGCTGGGGTTCGCGGTGAGAGGCCGTGCTCTCTTGAAATTTTTGCCTGTCCCTAGCTGTACCGTGGCCTTTGGCCGGTCCGTTTATAGGCAAAGTAATCCGCCAAAATCTTGGCATGATCAAAGGCGAGTGGCGTGGGTATGGTGTGCTCGTAGAAGACTGCGGCCTCTGCGGCATCATCAGCACCATAGGGGATGCCGTCCGCCCGAGCAATGAACACGCTGGCAATAGTGTGCTGGCGCGGGTCACGGGTGGGATCAGAGTACACGTGGAGCAACTCGATGAGTTGAACCTTGAGCGAAGTCTCTTCCAAGGCTTCCCGCACTGCGGCATCCTCGGCTGACTCGCCGTACTCAATGAACCCTCCCGGCAACGCCCACCCTGGGGGCGGATTCTTGCGACGGATAAGGACAATTCCTCCACTTGCTAACTCAATGATTGTATCCACAGTGGGAGCTGGGTTGCGTGGGGTTGCCATATAAACTCAAAAACTACCACGAGGATGGAGTCTTGGTAAACTCCCAAGGACACCTTGCTCCCTTTGCCGGATCTCTCGGATCAGGTATCGTCCGCACCATGAAGCCACTGCGCATTGGGCTTATTGGCGTTGGCAAACACGGCAGCCGCTACGCCAAGCATATTGTCGAAGACCTGCCACAAGCTGAGCTGTCAGCTGTATGTCGCCGGGACCGACAGGAAGGAGAGAAGCTCGCTGCAAGCTATGGCTGTCCATTCTATGCTGACTATCACTCTCTCATACGGGATACTCGTATCGACGCAGTTGCAATCGTCGTCCCTCCTGCGCTCCATGGAGAGATCGTCGCAACGGCGTGCGAGGCAGGAAAACACCTGCTCATTGAAAAACCCCTAGCCGTGAGCGTGGCCGAGGCACGACGCATCCGCGACTCCATCGTCGCAAGCAGCGTCCGCTGCATGGTCGCTCACACCTTGCGATTTAACACCGTCGTGCAGGCGATCAAAGCGCATATTGCTCATATCGCGCCGCTCCATACCATCTATTTGAGTCAGCGGTTCGAACCCTCGCCGCTGGTCTGGCTTGATCAGAAGGCTAAAAGCGGCGGCGGCATTGTCTTGCATACCGGTGTGCATAGCTTTGATCTGCTTCGTTTCCTCAGCGGTTGCGAGGTCGAACAGGTCTGGTGTCAAACAGCGCAAGTGTTTACCAAAGAGACCGAAGATAATTTTCTCATGCTCTGTCGGATGAGTGCCCCAACACTCACGGGAGCGGTGGCTGGTTCGCGCTCGACCCTCAGCCGTTCAGGTCTGATCGAAATCTCCGGAGAGAAGGGCCAAATTCTAGGTGACCACGCCCATGGTTTTGCGTATTTACTCAGAGGTTCTGATCGTATTCCCTTACCAGTTGAGCCGCTGGTGCCCACCGTGCGAGAAACCCTCAAGGCGTTTGTCGAAGGACTTCAGCACGGTCGAGACTTCCCTATCACCGTAGAGGACGGACTCCGCGCGGTGGCGGTGGCCGAAGCGTGCTATCGATCCGCCCTAGACGGTCAGGCAATGAAGGTTGAACGGTAGGAGGGAGGAAAAGAAAACCACCCTATCAAGGAAAGAGGGGACTTGAACCTTGCTTGACAAAAACGCTCCACCTCCGTATAAGTGAATCATTATTCATTTTTGAATTTATCTTCATTATGGCGACGGTGGCTAACTTAAATCGCTATCAGCGGCGGAGAGAAAAGACGCGCCAGGAACTCCTCGCGGCAGCAAAGACCGTGCTGGCCAAGAAGGGCTACCACAACGCCAAAATCACTGATATCGCCGCCGCTGCGGACATCGGCGTAGGGACATTTTACCTCTACTACCCCACCAAGGATGCGTTGTTTCTCGAGTTGGTCAAGGAAACCGCCCAAGCTCTCAAGGAAGAGATCGATCAAGCGAGAGCGCAAGTCGAAGGTTTGCTGGAAAAGATCCGGGCCGCAAACTTAGCCTTTTTTCGCTTCGCCCGGGATCATCGCGAGTTGCTGAAAATCGTCTTCGGACATGGCAACACTTTTAATGAACTCTTACGCCAGGTGTACGCCACGTTTGTCACTGATGCGGCCGAGAGGGTCAGCGAAGGGATGCAAAAAGAAGTGTTCCAGCCCTTCCCGCCTCAGGTAGTGGCCAACGCCATGGTTGGCATGTCGGCTCAGGTGGTGTCGTGGTGGATTGAGCAAGACGGGCCATCAGCCGAAGAAATGGCTGAAACGATGACGAACTTTGTCTTACACGGACTAGCTCTCAAGCCGACTCAACGTCCTTAGGAGAGATATATGGAAAAACGCAAGCCGGATACTGCTTACCATACCGTCGCCCGCGATGACTTTGCTGCCATGATCGACGTGGGCCGTTACGCCACGCGCTCGAGCCACTTTGAAGAAATCATCGCCCGCACGAATGAGCACTTCTGGAATCCAGAAGATCCGGACTATATCAACTACGCCGAGCCGCTGCCTGCGGACACCCCGATTGTGCCGCTGGAGATGGTGCCGGAGTTGCAATCAGCGGTGGCCGATAAGCTGGACGAGAAACAACGGATCGAGTTGGCCAACGAGAGTGCACGCTGGTCGGTGTCCAACATCCTGCATGGCGAGCAAGGCGCGTTGTCGCTGTCGACCAGTCTCTGCGACATCTTCGTCGATCCAGGGGCTCAGGAGTATGCGGCAAATCAAGTGCGAGAAGAAGCGCGCCACGTACACGGCTTCAGCAAATATATCAGCGCCCGCTTTGGCGGCCAGGCGCTGCCGGTGGGTGATACTCTCGGCGTGTTGCTGAACGACTTGGTCAAGAGCGACGTCGTGTACAAGAAACTGGTGGGGATGCAGATGCTGGTTGAAGGGCTGGCGATGGGCGCATTTGCCACGCTGCACGTCAAGTCACCTGATCCGCTGCTGCGTCGGCTCTGCCAGCTCACCATGACCGACGAGGCATTTCACCATAAGTTTGGCAAAATTTGGGCGCACGCCACGCTGCCAAATTTGGGTGAGCAACACCACCAAGAAGTCGAAGACTGGGCGTTGGAGTGCTTCAACGTGCTGCTCTTCAACCTCGTCAACCCAGAGCAGAAACGTCTAATTTACGCCAAGTTCGGGCTTGATTGGGAATGGGTGAAGGCTGCGGTGCTGGAAGCGTTCACCGATGAGGATCGCCGTCGTTTCATGGCGGAATCGACCGACATCTTTCGCACCCTGATCAAGACGCTGCTTAAAGCCGGAATTATTACTGAGCGCACCCGGCCGTTCTACGCCGCCTGGGTGGATATGGAGGAATTGGCGCGTGAGGGTGACCGCATGGTTGGTGACGATATCGCTGAAGAAGGCATCAAATATCTGAAAGAGATTAATGTAGGCAAGCGGCATATTGTTCGCAAAGTTGCCTGAGATGTTCGT
>JACQEL010000721.1 GCA_016200595.1 Deltaproteobacteria bacterium | reverse complement strand
GCACGCTGAGAACGGCGTCCTCGGCTATGGGCCTCTTGCTCCTGCGGGAGAAGAGGATATCGACCTGTATAATGCGAGTTCTCAGCTTGTGACCCTGCTACCAGGGGCAAGTTTCTTTCACAGCGCCGATGCTTTCGCTATGGCTCGGGGTGGGCACGTCGGCACGGTCATTCTCGGGGGATTTCAAGTGGCGGAGAACGGCGATTTAGCTAACTGGAAGACGCCGAGCATGGGCGCCGGCGCCATAGGAGGGGCGATGGATCTCGCGGCTGGCGCGCGCACCCTGATTGTGCTCATGTTCCACACGACGAAAAAGGGGGAAGCAAAGCTTTTGCGTACGTGTACCTATCCGCTCACCGCTCGTGGCTGTGTGTCGTGGGTAGTGACAAATCTGGCCCTGATTCAGGTGGATCAAGAGGGATTTTTGTTGAAAGAGTTAGCGCCGGGAGTAACGGTGGATGAAGTCCGGGCCGCAACCGCCGCACCGCTGAGGGTGGCGGATGATCTGCGGGAGATAGAATTTTAAGGAAATGCCGTACGCTGACGTCTAGGGTTGTAACTGTTCAGGGTTGGTCAGGAAGCGTATCTTCAAGCGCAGGCAGAGGAAGAGTTTCTCCTATCGCACGGCGACTCATCTCTTTTATGCAAGCAACAAGAACAGCCTCATAAAAAGACGCCGCTTCCTCTCGGGTCGTCACTTGAAAAGGGTCTACAAGGGCAAGAATTTTTCCATCTTCTTCGATAAGTCGCACGATTCCAGCTCTCATGGCTTACCTCATAATATGAAAGACAACGATATAGTCGGCGCGGTCTTCAAGATACATAGAGAAATTGCAGGTGGGCACTGCCCACCCTACGAAAAAAGGAAAGATCATGACAACGACGCAACACAATCTTGGTTTGGCTCTCCCGGTAAGGGAGAGTATTGGCTTTCGCCGCAGTCTTGAACTGGCTCAGGAGGCTGAACGGCTCGGCTATCGCTCTTTGTGGACCGCTGAGGTGAGTGGGGCGGACGCGCTCACGGTGTTGTCTGCCTATGCGACGGTGACGGCGCGAGTGCAGCTGGGGACTGCGGTAATTGCTATACAAACCCGCACGCCGGTGATGACGGCGATGAGCTTTGCATCATTGCATGCCCTCTCTGGCGGCCGGGCGATCATCGGCCTAGGTGTCGGCAGCCCCATCATTGCCGAGCGCTGGCACGGAGTTGCTTATCCACCGGCGCTGACGGCAATGCGTGAAGCGGTAACGATCATGCGTCAGGTCCTACGTGGCGAGCGCACTAACTTTGAGGGTAAACACTACCGCTCGAAAGGGTTTCAATTAGGAATGTCTTTACCTAAAGACAAACCGGTGCCTATTTATCTCGCCGCGCTCAACCCGGCAATGCTGCGCCTGGCCGGCGAGATCGCCGATGGGGTCTTGTTTAATTATTCTCCGGCAGAAGCGCTCGGACCAATGATCGCTGCAGTGCGGAAAGGTGCCGAGGCGGCCGGACGTGACCCCAATACGATCGACTGCGCGATGTACGTGCGTTGTTGTGTAACCGAGGACGTGCCGACTGCCGTGCAGGCGTACAAACGCGAACTGTCATCGTATGGATTCGTCGAGCCCTATGTACGCATGTTCACCCGTTATGGTTTTGGCAATGATATGCAAGGGTTTCGTAAGCTCTGGCAAGAAGGCAAGCGGGACGAAGCGGTGCAATGCATTTCTGACAGGATGGCGCACACGCTGGCGGCAATTGGACCGAAGGAGAAGGGACAGGAGTATATTCAGGCCTGCCGGGCAGCGGGACTGACCCACCCGATTCTCTTTCCCATAGGCGCGCCGAAGAATGCGCCGGCGGAACTGCCGCGCACGATGCAAGAACTGGCTGATGCGTGAGGATACGACGATAGAGAAGGACGTTGTATGTGGGTAATCATCGCTGCGCTTTGCGGATTGATGCTGTTTCCGGCTGTAGGACTAGGCAAATCGCTGTACGTGAAAGCTACCAGCGAAGCGCTATTACGTGCAGGGCCGAGTCTCTCCAACAAGATTCTTGTCATTCTCAAACCCGGCCAGGAAGTCGCTCTGGTGAAAGAAGAAGGAGACTATTATGTCGTGGCCACGCCCAATGGCACCCAGGGCTACGTGCTCAAGTACTTAATGACCGACCAAAGCTCGAAAGGAGCACGACCCCAAGAGCCCGGGCCGAAAACTCAACAAAGAAGCCAGGAACTGGAACAGCAAACCCAACAAAAAATCCAGGAATTAGAGCAGCAGACCCAGCAAAAAATCCAGGAACTGGAGACGCGCTCCCAAGAGCAGGAAAAGGAGCTGATAGCGTTGCGCGAAGAGCGGGGTCGTCTGGAAGACGCCAAGAAACAGGCCGAAGGCGTCGCGAGTCAGCAGGCTCAGTTAGTTTCTCAACTCCAAACGCAACAAAGAACGGCTCAGTCTCAGGAGACAATCCGCTGGTTCCTTGCCGGGGCTGGGGTCTTATTCGCCGGTATGCTCTTAGGTCGGCTTTGGGGCGCAGGTACCCGACGCAGCGGCTTAAGCCTGAATCGGTTTAAGTAGCCCCGCTCGCGCGAGGTGCAATGATGTTGCGGCAAGATGGCTATCCTGGTGAGGGAAACTTCAGAGATTCTTGGCGTGTGCACCAACACAGTGCGTGCGTGGAGCGCGGATGGGAAGATCCCAGAGTTTCGGCACCCGGTGAACAACTACCGCGATGCGGGCAGTGATGAGCAACACAAACAATTGGATCACGGTAGCCGAATCGAGTTTCCCCTGGGAGCGGGACGCCCTGGAGTTCGTACGTGGGCAATTCCCGTCCCACGAACCCTACCGGGCCTGGTCTAACTTCGAGTTTATTGCCGACGACGGGAGTATCAACGAAGTTGACCTGCTTGTCTTTTCTCCACAAGGCCTTTTCCTGATCGAGATCAAGAGTCGTCCTGGACGGCTCTTCGGCGACGCTGGCACCTGGATGTGGGAAACTGATGGCAGGCTAATCACGATCGACAATCCTCTGATCGCCGCCAATACCAAAGCGAAGAAGCTTCACTCCCTACTCCAACGGCAGAAAGCCTGCAAGAACAAAGGACAGTTGCCGTTCCTGGAGGCGCTCGTCTTTTGTTCTGCGCCTGACCTGCGCTGTGAGTTGCAGCGCGTCGGACTCTCCGCCACAGTAGGAAATCCACAGGCACTTGTGGACTGGTTGGCTGGTCCCTGTCAAGGTGAGCGCACCATCTTTCTGCCCACAGAGAATCAAGACTCTCACGCGGATGTCAAACTCGACTACGTCGGATCATTGAAGAACGCGGCGATGGTGATTTCCCGACTTCATCGCGGCGAAAAACGACTGGTTTTCGTCGATAGCCGATCCCGTGCAGAGCAATTGGCTGCCGAGCTGCGGCAGCTCGATGTGACGATCTTCGTGACGCACAGCTCTCTGAGCCAAGAACAACGGCATCAGGCCGAGGAAGCATTTGCCTCGAGAGAGGATTGCGTGATTGTCGCTACCAGCGTGTTAGAGTTGGGAATCGACATCGGCGATTTAGACCGAGTGATTCAAATCGACTCGCCACCGACTGTCTCTAGCTTTCTGCAGCGCATGGGACGGACGGGACGTCGAGCAAGGATGACACGAAACTGCCTGTTTCTTGCAACCAGAGACGAAACCCTAGTACAAGCAGCAGGGCTGATTGATCTCTGGGCAAGTGGATATATTGAGCCGGTCATTCCTCCGCCTGATCCTTACCACATTTTAGCGCAGCAATTGATGGCGCTGGCTTTGCAGGAAAACGGGATCGGCCAGCGCGACTGGCTGGATTGGATCAAAAAGGTTCCTACCTTCGCCGATATGCCGGCGGGGCAGATTGATTCCTTGGTTACATGGATGCTTCAGAAGGAAATTCTCTGGGAAGATCAAGGAATTCTCTGGCTAGGCCGCAAGGGAGAGGCAGCTTACGGTCGTCGGCACTTTCTGGAGCTGTTTTCCGTATTCACCTCACCCCCGTTATTTTCGGTACGGCATGGGAGTCAAGAGCTGGGCTTCGTTGACGAAATGACATTCCTTGGCAAGCAGGAAGATCCTCGCATTCTGTTGCTAGGAGGACGATCCTGGCGCGTGCACTACATCGACTGGCAACGGCGTATCGCGTATGTCGAGGCCACTGAAGTGCAAGGTCGCTCTCGGTGGAAAGGAGAAGGACAGGCTCTGGGTTTTCGGCTGTGTCAGGCAATCAGAAATGTACTGGGAGCGGATGATCACCGAGAATGGTGGTCGCATCGTGCTCGGCAGCAGATTGCAGAGGTACGCCAAGAATTTGCTTGGCTAGACGACGCTGCGACAGCCGTTGTCCGTAGTGAGAGTGGCGAAGCCGTGTGGTGGACGTTCGCTGGAGTTAAGGCGAACGCAACTCTTGCCTGCGAGCTCTCTCGGACGGTAAAGAACCGAGTTACCTATGACAGCTTTACCCTCACCTTCGAGCCGCATTTGTCATTCGACGTGATCGGTCAGGCTTTGGCCGAGCTTCAGGCGAGAGATATCAGCAAGATGCGACCGGCGGTAGAAGAGCAAGCGATTGACGGTCTGAAGTTCTCGCAGTGTCTGCCACACGATTTGGCCGCCCACGTACTGGAAGCGAGACTGCGCGATCCAGCTGCTGTCGAGAGCATGCTTCACCGCCCGAGACGATTTGTCATGGATTACTAAGCATGCAGATCAGGTTATGACGAGTGGGTTCCTATCTATGATCGCCATTGCGAATGTTGCCAGTGAAAAGCAAAAGGCCGCTGGAGGTGATTCCAACGGCCCTTTTGAAAACTGGCTCCTCGGGTAGGACTCGAACCTACAACCCGCCGGTTACGAGGACTCCCAGGATTTCTCCTAGGCTCGGACTATCTCATCACCCACTCTCAAACTGAGGAGAAGGGGTGCTGGGCGCTAATGAGGCATTATTGGTTGGGCTCCTCAGCCTCTAGTCTCTGCACGTTCCTGCCTACACATAAACCCTTCAGCAGGCTTCGCTCAGGATTACCATTCTAGGAATTGATGTTCCCAGGGCAGGCTTCCCTGAATTCACCCAGTTTTTCAACCACGGTCTCCCGTGGAAGCTGCAACCCGGCGTGAACCTCCCGATGGCAATTGGCACACAAGAGCACACATTTCTCTAACTCCTCCCGAACTTTGTTCCAACTGCGGGTATATCCTTTGCTGGAGATACCAAAGTCCTTATGTGAAGAGTCTAAATGATGGAACTCTAAGGCTTCTGCACACCGATCGTAACCACAAAGCTGACAACTGCCTCCCTTATACGAGATCGCCTTCCAGCGAAGATCTCTGCGTCGTTTCTGGACAGCTTTTATCAGATATTCGCGTCGATCAGCGTAACTTCGCCTTTCTGCCATCAAAGCTCGCCTCTTTACAGCCGGCTGCTCTGCCGATTGAGCTACCGAGGATCACCACAGTCTAAGCGACAGAGGTGGACTGCTCTTGTAGCAAAGGGGGAGAAGGGTGTAAAGGGAGTTCTCTGAGCGGGATGATCTGGTCACATCTCCCGCCGTCCTTCGATAGCCCGTCCCAAGGTGACAGCGTCGACGTACTCTACGTCTCCACCCATAGGTATACCGTGAGCGATGCGGCTGACGCGGATACCGAGCGGTTTAATCAACCTAGCCAGGTAGAGGGCGGTGGCTTCACCTTCGACTGTGGGGTTCGTGGCAATGATGACTTCACGAGTGTGGCCGCGCTTTAGACGTTCTAGCAGGGGGGCAATCTTCAGTTCGTCAGGCCCGATTCCATCTAGCGGAGCGAGGACGCCATGCAGCACATGATAACGACCACGGTACTCATGCACGCGATCTACTGACAGCAGATCAGCTGGCCCTTCAACGACACAGACAGACTCTTCGCTCCTTTGTGGGTCACGACAGATAGGACAGAGGTCGCCTTCGGCTAAGCCAAAGCACTCCTGACACAGAGTAGTTTCGGCTTTGACCGCCCAGATCGCTTCAGCGAGGTTCTCAACATAGGACCGATCTGCATTAAGAATGAACAAAGCCAGGCGGGTCGCGGTTTTTTCTCCAATACCCGGCAGTCTTCCTAATTCTTGTACGAGGCGAGCAAGGGCTGGCGTTAAGTTCATGCTTTGTCTGCACCTACTAGGCACAGGCCCGCGACCCGTGCCACGGAAAGACGAAAATGCTAAGAAGAGGACGCAATCAGATAGTTGTGTCCTCTTTGTTTGGGTTAGGGCGTCAACCCTGGAATCTTCAAGCCACCGGTGAGCTTGCCCATTTCATCGGCCATCATCTTCTGCGCTTTGCGGATGCCTTCATTCACCGCGGCCACCACCAGATCTTGGAGCATCTCGACATCGCCGGCAGTGAGCACGGTCGGATCAATGCGCAGAGAGACAACCTCTAAACGGCCGCTCACCACAGCGGTCACCATATTACCGCCGGCTGAGGCTTCAACGGTTTTGCCCGCAGCTTCCTCTTGAATACGCGTGAGTTTCGTTTGTAGCTGCTGGGCCTGCTTCATCAGGTCTCCCAAATTCGCCATGATTGCTCCTCTCGAATATCCAACACCTTAACCTGGAGAACGGTAGGAACGGGGTGTAGTTTGCACTTCTCCCCCGAGAACATCCAGGACGGTTTTCACCAAAGGATCACCTTCTGCCTGACGTTCTTGAGACTGGGCAGCCGTCGGCGTTGGCGACGACACGGAGGAAGAAAGCGCGCCTCCCTTAGTCACCTCGACCGTAAGCTCGCGTCCAAAAAATCGCCGCGCGATGTCCTCTAAAATTGTGCGACTCTCTTTACGGGTCAGATCTTTGACATACGGATCTTTGTCCACCGTGATCTGCAAAGTCGTTGGCGTCAAGTCTAGCAATTGACCAGTCCGCAAAGCAAAGAACAGAGAGATTTTTTCTTTTTGTACCGCCTCCAGGAAACCTTCCCAAGCACTGTGCTGGTCAGCGTCCGGGTCGGACAACGCCGGGGGGCGGCGGAGCGCTGGTGTGGCCTCCTGGACCACAGGAGGAACGGTTGTCAAACGTGATCCTGAGGCTTCTTCCTTGCGCGTAAGAGAGATGGGCTGCGGTGCGGCAGGTTTAGCCTGAGTCACCCGTGTTCCTGTTGGCGACGGTTCTTGGGAGTTTCCTCCGAGCAGCTTACGAGAGAGCGCTTCGAGTTGCGCCAGAGCTTCATCAAGCGGAACGACGGCTGGCTGGCTGGCCAGCTTCACGAGAGTCATATCGATGACTAACTGCGTGTATGCGGTCTTGCCGATTTCTTCTTCAGCTCGCAGCATGAGGCTGAACAGACGTTGCAGGTCTTCGAGCGAACGCGTCGCAGTTTGCTGACGAACTGCGACGACCTCGTGGTCTGGCAGCTCCGCAAGCAGAACAGGATCTTCGCTGATGTTAGCGATGACCAGATGACGAAAATGTTCCAGTAAATCACGACACAGGCGGCGCGGGTCGTAACCATACTGAGAGAGTTCTGCGGCCAATCGCAGGGCCTGGGCGGGGTCACGGGCAAGCACGGCCTCGGCCACACGGAACAACGCTTGTCGGTCGGCCACTCCCAACGCTTCTCGTACCGTCTGCTCGTTGACCGTCCCGCCGCTCCAGGCGACCACCTGATCGATGAGCGACTCGGCATCGCGCAGGCTGCCATCGGCTTCGCGCGCGATCAGAGCCAAGCCCGCTTCGTCAACCGTGAGTCCTTCGCGCTCAGCCAGCAAGCGTAGCCGCTGAATCAATTCACGCAAGGGAATGCGCTTAAAATCGTAGCGCTGACAGCGTGACAAGATAGTCTGGAGGATCTTATGAACCTCGGTCGTGGCGAAAATGAACTTGACGTGCAGGGGCGGTTCCTCAAGCGTCTTGAGAAGCGCATTGAAGGCCGCGTTCGACAACATGTGGACTTCATCAATGATGACGACCCGGAAACGGCTCTTGGCCGGCCGGTATTGCACACCCTCGGTAAGGTCGCGGATGTGATCAACGCCAGTATGCGAAGCGCCGTCAATCTCTAGCACGTCAATCGCGTTGCCGGCGGTAATCTCGGTGCAATTACTACAGGTATTACAAGGATCTGGAGTTGGACCGTGTTCGCAATTGAGAGCTTTGGCAAGTAAGCGGGCAGTGGTGGTCTTGCCCACCCCACGCGGGCCGGTGAACAAAAAGGCATGGGCAACGCGGCCGCTGCTAATGGCATTGCGCAGAGTGCGGGTCACATGTTCTTGGCCCACTACTTCGTCGAAAGTCTGTGGTCGCCATTTTCGCGCGAGGACGAGGTAGCTCATAAAGCACTAAAACATAACGAGTAATAAAGAATAAAACGTAAAACGTAACCTCTCCGCCCCTCCTTCTTAACTTACGTTTTGCTTTACGTTTTACGCCTTACGTTTTACGTATGCCGAAGGCTCACCACCACTGGTGATAGCTAGGCTACCCTGCGGCACAGGGGTGGTATCGGTACCGCTGCTTCCTTCCGGACCTGACGGGGTTTCCGACCTCCCTTGCGCAGGACCTAGCTATCACCACTGGCGGAGAGGGAGGGATTCGAACCCTCGGTGCCCGTGTTAGGGGCACACACGATTTCCAGTCGTGCCCAATCGGCCACTCTGGCACCTCTCCTCTTCAATAAGGCTTTTTCCGTCGAGACACAGCCTGATCGGGGCTGGTTCCCATCTGGCCTGGAGAGTTGTAACACCTCCGGAATTTCCTCGCAAGGAAGGAAGAAAGACAAGCGGTCAGCCGTCAGCCTTCAGCAATCAGCCAGACGAAGAAACGGTAAGTTATCTCTGCTGTCCGGAGTTTTCCGCTGAAAGCTGAAAGCTGATAGCTGATAGCTAATTGCTAAGAAGGGTCGTTGACACTCTTTCCCCCCTCTGTTAGCGATGCCAGGACTCTCACATCTCGCATGTCATAAAGCTCGCGATTTTTTTCTCATGGAGCAATACGTTCCGGTCTTAATAGCGCTGGTCCTGGGGGGAGTAGTGGCAGGAGCCATGGTCTCTGCCAGCACCCTCTTCGGTCCGAAAAAGCACACGGCAGTAAAGGATGAACCGTTCGAGTGCGGTAACCCCGCCAGCGGAACGGCCTGGGGTCGCTTCTCGGTGAAGTTCTATCTCGTTGCGATCCTGTT
>JACQEL010000720.1 GCA_016200595.1 Deltaproteobacteria bacterium | reverse complement strand
GTGCCAATTTTGGCACGCTCGGCACCGGTTAAGGCACGAATAATCGAGGTTTTGCCGGACTGTACTTTACCGAAGAGCCAGATCACCGGAGGCGGCCCCCCCCGGCGCACGCGGTTCAGGACAGTCTTGAGGGCTTCATCATCAATCTGCGGGGTCAAAAGTCGGCGCAGCCAGTCACCAGACTGCCACAGAACCCCTTGTTCATCATTCGGCACGCTGACACTGAGTGGATAAGATGCGTGTAGAAATGGTCACTATCCGTGCTAAACCCTTTCCGATCCTTCAACGGCATTTACCCTGACCGTAGTCTCAGGGCTCAGCCCAGACTTCGACTTCGCAGGGCACGTTCGCCACAGCACGGACAGACACCTCATCGGCTCATGTACGGAATCTGTGCCTAAGCCTCGTTTTTGGAGTGCGCAAGCCGTGCTTGCGCTTTTATTGCCCCCAGCCGTGCTGGGGGCCCAGGAAGGGCGAAGCACGGCTTCGCCTGTTAAAAGCGGGAGCATGGCTCCCGCACTCCACAGAGGGAGAGTACAAATTCTAGACATGAGCCAACCTCATTATTCTCTCACGCGTAATAGCGGAATAAGCCTTCAGCCACGCAGACAGGCTTCTCACTCCCCTCGACTTCGAACGTAATACCCACCGTCACCTGCATACCACCAGGCACGTCCTCAACCGTGTTCAGCGTTGCCCGGGCACGCACGCGTTTGCCCACCAACACCGGCGCAGGAAAGCGCAATTTATTCAGTCCGTAGTTCACCCCCATCTTGATTCCTTGCACTGACCAAATCTGGCTCATCAGATGAGGCGCGAGAGACAGGGTATAATATCCGTGCGCGACTGGCCCACCAAACGGAGATTCCTTCTTCGCACGCTCCACGTCGAGATGAATCCACTGGTGGTCATGCGTCGCATTGGCAAAGGCATTGATCTCTTCTTGGGTCACGAGGTGCCAGTCGGAAACCCCGAGTTCCTGTCCAACCAACGACTTGACCTCTTTAAAGTCAACCATTCGCGTGGCCATGCTAACTCTCCTCTATTCATTCCTCTGATGAATTTTGATGAACAAGATCGGCAATTGAGATTCCTGGTGGCACGGGCTTCCAGCCCGTGCTGTGGACAGGCTGGAAGCCTGTCCTACCATTTCCTGGTTGGCCGCAGCATTACCGAATTCGTTCGTCAAATCTCATTAGGGATATGACTCTCCTGCGTAAAACGTAAAGAGTAAAACGTAAAAAGAAAGCTCCAGAATTTTATTACGTTTTCCGTTTCATGCCTTCTCTATCACGCTCTTCCCCAGCGTGTACATCACCCAGCAGACGCACTTGTTGCCATTTCCTCTCGATCAGCCTGCCGGAGGGCGAAGCGCTGAATTTTGCCGGTGGCAGTCTTTGGTAAGGCATCGGCAAATTCAATCCAGCGTGGCACTTTGTAGCGTGGCAGTTTTCCCTGCAAATGCTTTTCCAGTTCTGCCTGCACAGTTTCATCATAGCCGGCTCTCAGTACGACAACGGCTCGCACCTTATCGAGTCCATCAGTATCGCGTCGGGCCACGACTGCACACTCGTAGATCGCAGGATGTTCCATCAGTATCCCCTCGATCTCCAAGGGCGACACCCACATCCCCGAGGTTTTCAACATGTCATCAGAACGGCCACAGAACCAGAAGTAACCCTCCTCATCCTGACGGTAGAGATCGCCAGTACGGAGCCACTCACCGGCAATGACCGCCCGGGTCTTCTCCTGCTTGAGCCAGTACCCCGACATGATGCTGTCCATTTTGAGCAACAAATGTCCTTCCTGACCGACGGGTACCTCCTGCCCATTATCATCCACCAGCCGCGCTTCGGTGCCAGGGGTGGGACGACCTGAACTCCCAGGCCGGACTTGGCCCGGACGGTTCCCGAGGGCAATAAAAGTCGTCTCGGTCAGCCCCATGATGTCACACCATTCCACCCCAAAGCGTTCACGCCACTCCTGATACACCCGCGACGGCAAAGGCTCCCCACCACAGGCACAGTAGCGCAGAAAACGCAGATCCGCATTTTCACCGACTTCCGGCACCTGTAGCATGGCATTGAGAAACGTCGGCACACAGTAGAAATGCGTGGGCTGATGCCGGTCCAGCAGGGCAAACGTCTCGGCTGGCGTGGGCCGCTGCTGGGTAATCAGGGCTTTCGCGCCAGCCGCGAGCGGCAGAAAAACCGTGGTGAACAAACCGAGGGCGAAGAACATCTTGCTAAAACAGAACGAGAAGGTGCTTTCATCGAATTGACAAAAAGGGATGGAGAACTGTAAGCACGAATAGGGATCATGATGCAAATGGATAACCGCTTTCGGGAGGCCGGTGCTTCCTGAGGTATAGAGCCAGTAACACATGTCATTTTTATGACTCGGAGCTGGCTCTAACACTGGCGAGGCCCCTAAGAGCGAAGCGGATAACGACGCCGCCTCTGCCCCACTCTCGCCGCGGACGAGCACATTTTTCAGGGCCTTCAATTCTGCACGTCTGGAAGCAAGATGTTGCCATATAGCATCTTCGATGATCAGCGTCTTAGCCCGACTATCATTGAGAAAGTAGACGTACAGATCGATCGGCGCATAGGGATTGAGGACGATTGGCACCGCGCCGATTTTCATGGCACCGAGGAAAGCCGCCACTAAGTCTTGCGAATCGTAGAGAATGAGAGCAACCCGATTCTCCATTTCCATCCCACCGGCAGCCAGCAGGTTCCCGTAGCGGTTCTGTAACCCCGCTAACTCCGTGTACGTCACTGGCCCGTCATCGGTCTGGTACGCGACGCGCTCCCCGCGCCCTTCAGCAACCTGGCGGTCAGCGAGGTACGTCGCCATGTTTAGGTGCTCAGGAATTGGCTCATCAGGCAGAATCACACATTCCTCCTGCGTCGGCAGCAGTCAGCTTTCAGCTATCAGCAATCAGCCAGAGAAGACAAGAGAAAAAATCGCAGCAAGAAGCTCTATCAATTCTCACCTTTTGTCTTTGCAGTTCATTCTTCGCTGAGAGCTGACGGCTGAGAGCTGAAAGCTTATTGCGCAAACGTATGAATGATCGTCTCCAGGTTTTCGCGAACCCGCTCTTGTGGCACGGTGCGGGCTGGCCCCACCCCCGCCGTGTAGAGGGTAGGAAAGTCTAGCACGTCACGATAGCGTTCCAACTGCTTGCGGCAGTCATCCGGTGTGCCGGCGAGCGCCAGAGTATCAATCATGTCATCGGAGACCGCATCGGCCACGGCTTCCATATCCCGTTTGTCGAAAAAAGCAGCACGGATCGCCTCTTTTTCTTGGTGCCAACCGTGGAAATCCATCATCCCGCCATACGAGCGGGTAGACATATAGAAACCGATCTGGTAAGCCGCCTCGCGCCGCGCCTGTTTACGGTCTTGCGCGATGTTGGTAATCAACCAACTGGTGAGTTGATAGTCTTTGCGACTCTTGCCGGCCCGCTGCCAGCCCACAGCGAGGTGCGGCAGAACCTCTTCTTTCATGTACTTAACCGAGAAACAGGGGTGCCCAGCCAGACCGTCGGCGACCTCGCCCGCCGCGCGCAGCATAAACGGGTTCACCGCCGCCATATAGATCGGCACATCTTGACGCAACGGTTTGGTCAAGGTGAAACCCCGCGCATTGAGGCGGTAGAACTTGCCCTGAAAGTCCAGATTTCCCTCTCCGTTTAAAGCCCACACCTGACGGATAATATGGACAAGTTCTTTGATTTGCGAGGCCGGGTGGTCGATATGCATACCGGTCTCGAACAGGTTCTGTTTGCGCGTGCCGCTGCCGAGCCCAAGCACCATGCGCCCGTGCGAGAGCCGATCCAAGTCCACGGCCGCAGCCGCGGTTTGCAAGGGACCACGCACGAACGCTCGGGCAATGCCAGAGCCGATCTGAATCTTTTTGGTGTTGGCCGCCATGGCCGCCATCTGCACGAAGGCGTTGGAACGCGGAGTATCGATCCCCCAGGCAAGGCCAAACCCCGCCTCCTCGGCTAACCGAGCCAGGCGCGCGACTTCATTGATGTCATCGAGTTGTAGGGTAATAGCACGAAAATCCATGTTTGCTCCGCTGCGCTTCGCAGTGAAGAGTGAAGAGTGAAAAGTGTAGAATGAAGAATAGAAGACGGAAAGTTTCTTAATTTTTTTAACTCTTCACTCTTTCTCTCCTATCCATCGTCGCGACCGCTCTAACCCTTCAATCGTCTCACCAGCGGCTTGTTGTCGTCTCATTTCGGTCAGACGAGCAGCTTTCTCCGGCGTCGCCTCCGGAATGTCCTCTTGAATATCCTGCAGATATCGTGCGTAGTCTTGACCGACCGGACACACATCCACACAACGAGTGCAGCCGGTGTACGCGCCCACTCCACGCAGCAGCGTCTGCCAAAGATTGAAACTATCCCCGCTGCGTAACAGGGCCATCTGCTCGTCCACGGTGCTGGCACGCAGGACATTCCCGACATGCGACACGACATGGGAGAAGCCGTATGGTGAGGCATAGGGAGCGCACTTTTTCTTATCGAGCCCCCAATGCAGGATCGCGTCCCCCGGACACGCCATCAGGCACCGGCCACATTCCTCACCCAGACACAGCGGTTTCGTCAGGCGTTGATCAGGCTCGAGTTCAGCCGAGGTCAAGACTGCAGTAAGAATCACCCGCGGCCCATACTCTGGCGTGAGCAACATGAGGTTGAGACCTAAGGTACCGAGCCCCGCTTCGACTGCCGCGTGTACGAGCGACAAGGCACCGTAGGTTCCACCCTCCATATAGGCGCGGTAATTCCTGGTGGCATCGGTATGGACTGGCGGAATAATCAACGCTGGATATCCGGCCTGATCTTCGAGGAAGTACACCAGCTTGAGCGAAGCCTCCTCCAGTTGCGACAGGATCAGCTCAGCCGCATACTGTTTGTGACGCTCGTTCCAGTCTTGCAGGCGTGCAGTACCGGTAAGATGGCGCTTCGCCATCACGATGACACTTTTGTTGTCGCGTTGGCTCACCAGGCTTGGCGTCTGCGCATGCTTAGGGTCGGGGGGATGGGCGTCGAGCACTTTGCCAGCAGCAATGCCAACCAGATCGGCGCCGAATTCCTTGGCTTTGGCCTTAACCAGGGCGGAAGTGAGATGTTCCATAATTAAGAGTTAAAAGGGAAGAGTTAAAAGTTAAAATTTGAGGAGGTTTCTTTCTCTATTCATTTGACTTTATGCAAAATAAAGCCCCGGAGGGGCGTGAGGAGGTAGCCCACGGCGCAAGCCGTGGGACAGGAGCAGGACCATACGGCGCCCGAAGCCCCGGAGGGGCGTGAGAAGACT
>JACQEL010000753.1 GCA_016200595.1 Deltaproteobacteria bacterium | reverse complement strand
ACCGTTTATTGCCTCTGCGGAAAGGGTATTGAGAAGGTCGAACAGAGCCCGAATGTTCTGATGCGGATTTTCTTGGGTGGCTGTGTAGTCAAGGCTTCCCAACCTCGCAAACGCAATGCCTGAGCGATAAATGTATGGACATCCTCATCGAGGTACACTTTAATGGCTGTCATCGTCAGGAGGCACAAGCGTCGGAGGATATTTCCGCATGACGGCAGCGAGGTCGGTCAACTCCGCGATTTCCTGATCGATCTCAGCACGGTGGTCATAATAGTACGATAGGGCATCATGCACTTCTGCGGGATGCAACGACGGGAACTCGCGCAGGATTTCCTCGACCGACAGTCCGCGCCGATAGTCCTGCACGATAGAGCTAACCGGAAAGCGGCTGCCTTTAATCACTGGCCGTCCTCCCTGGACACCGGGCCGGCGCTCGACGTACGGATGAAGGACCTCGGAAGGCGTGGGTTGGACATTCATAGCGATCTCCTGGGGCAAATATTTTTTCATTGTAGGGGGATGACTGAAAGAGATCAACGCAGGAAATAACCTGAGAACCGGGCCAGAAGAGGAAAAAACGATGTGCTCTCAATGTCAAAGAGAAAACCCTCAGGGAGCGAAGTTCTGTAATGCCTGTGGAGCTAAGCTGGAGGAGGCGTGCCCCCAATGTGGGTATGCTAATCCGCCTGGGAGTCAATTCTGTAATGAGTGCGGCTCTCCCCTCACCACTCAACCCCAGCCTGTTGCCAGTGCACAGTTGTCAGTTGCCAGTTCCCAACCTCTGACTCCTAGTACCCAGCACCTAACCCCCAGCACCCAAAGAGCAGACGCTAGACCCGTTGACGGCGAGCGCAAAACGATCACTGCCCTCTTCGCCGACATCAAAGGGTCAATGAACCTGATCGAAGGACTCGATCCTGAAGAGGCTCGTCACCTTATCGATCCTGCCTTGCAGCTCATGATAGAGGCTGTCCATCACTATGACGGCTACGTCGCACAATCGACGGGCGATGGCATCTTTGCCCTGTTCGGGGCTCCGATCGCCCACGAAGACCATCCCCAACGTGCGCTCTATGCGGCGCTACGCATGCAGGAGGAAAGCCGCCGCTACGCCGAACGGCTGCGGCGCGAGGGGAAACCCCCGATCGAAATTCGTGTCGGCGTCAACACTGGGGAAGTAGTCGTCCGCTCGATCCAGAAGGACGAGCGCCACGCGGACTACGTCCCGATTGGTCACTCTACCAGCTTGGCAGCTCGCCTGGAAAGCCTTGCCACCGGCGGTGCGATTGTGGTCAGCGAACAGACCTATAAACTCACCGAAGGATACTTTCAGTTTGCCGAGCTTGGCCCGGCGCAGATCAAAGGGGTCAGCGCACCAGTCTCCCTGTATCAAGTCCTGAGCGTGGGACCGCTGCGCACGCGGCTACAAATCGCCGCCGGCCGTGGACTTGTGCGCTTTGTTGGTCGCCAGCGTGAGCTTGAAGCTATAGAACACGCCTTAGAACTGGCGAAGACTGGCCAAGGACAAATCGTCGGTGTCCGCGGTGAGCCCGGCGTGGGGAAATCGCGCCTATTTTACGAGTTCAAGCAGCGCTTTCAGCGTGGGTGTTTGGTGTTAGAGACGTTTTCGGTTTCGCACGACAAAGCTTCGCCGTATTTGCCGCTCCTTGAGTTGCTCAAGACTTACTTTCAGATTCAGCCGCACGATGACGAGCGAGCCCGGCGGGAGAAAGTCATTGGCAAAGTGCTGGGGCTAGATCGAACCCTGGAAGACACATTACCGTATCTCTTTACTCTGTTGAATATCGAAGACCCAGCCTCGTCGCTCCAGCAGATGGACCCGCAGATCCGGCGGCGGCGGACGTTCGAGGCGCTCAAACGGCTCCTGGTCCGAGAGAGCCAGAACCAGCCGGTGATCCTTATCTGTGAAGATCTCCATTGGCTCGACAGTGAATCCCAAGCATTCCTGGTCTTCCTCAGTGAGAGTATGGGGACGGCTCCTCTGCTCTTACTGGTCAACTATCGCCCGGAATACCAGCATAGCTGGCAGAGCAAATCCGACTACACCCAACTGTTACTGGCTCCACTAGGTCCTGCTGAAGTAGAGGAACTCCTCCGAACTTTAGTCGGTGACGAGCCGGAGATGCAGCCGATCAAACAGCTCATTGTCGAAAAGACCGCTGGGAATCCGTTTTTTACTGAAGAACTGCTCCACGCCTTGATCGAACATTTCGTTTAGCCTCCTGAAGCAAGTCGTGCACACATCTGAGTCGGACTTGCAACGTCAGCTTGCCCATCTGCACGCCGCAGAATTCCTCTACGAGCAACCGGCCTTTCCCGAAGTGGAGTACATCTTTAAGCACGCACTGACGCAGGAAGTGGCGTACAACTCACTGCTGGTCGAACGGCGAAAATCGCTGCACGAACAAGTCGCACAAGCGATCGAAGAAGTCTATCACAGTCAGCTTGAGGAGTATTACAGCGAGTTAGCCCATCATTACACTCGCAGTGGCAACACGCAAAAGGCAGTCGACTATCTCCAGCTGGCTGGACAACAGGCCGTGCAGCGCTCGGCTTATGCCGAGGCCATTAATCATCTCACTCCCGCCTTAGATTTGCTCAAAACCCTGACGGAAACCCCTGAGCGCATCCAACAAGAGCTCATCCTACAAATCGCCCTAGGCACTGTGCTCACCGCCACCAAAGGCTGGGCAGCCCCCGAGGTAGAAAGCGTCTACACCAGGGCGCGTCAGCTCTGTCAACAAGTGGGGGAAACCCCTCAGCTCTTCCCTGTCCTCTGGGGACTCTGGGCATTTTACTTGGTGCGAGCAGCGCCCAAGACAGCGTACGAACTGGCTGAGCAGCTCTTCACCTTAGCGCAGCGTGTCCGCGACCCAGCCTTGTTGATAGTAGCACATGATGCGCTCGGAGGCGCCCTGTTCACCCTGGGTGAGTTTGTCCGCGCCCGCGACCACCTTGAGCAGAGTCTTGCACTCTATGATCCTCAGCGCCACCACTCTCTGGCCTTTCTGATGGGAGGAGAGGAACTGGGGGTTGTGTGCAGAGATCGCCTAGCTGTGACCCTGTGGTGGTTAGGGTATCCAGCACAGGCCTTGCAGAGAATCCGTGAGGCGCTCACTCTGGCTCAGGAACTAAGGTCGCCCTTCAATCTGGTTTTTGCCCTAGGCTTTGCTGCTATACTCCATCAGTTCCGCCGAGAGGGGCAATTGACCCGAGAGCGAGCAGAGGCCTTGCTTACGCTCTCGCATGACCAGGGGTTTCTGCTCTGGTTGGGATGGGGGTCTGCCCTGCAGGGTTGGGCGCTCGCCGAGCAGGGCCGGGCAGAAGAAGGGATTGTCCATCTACGCCAGGGTCTAGGTGCTTTGCGAGCCACGGGGACCGAAGGTACACGGCCCCATTTTCTTGCCTTGTTGGTCGAGGCATGTGAGAAGGTGGGACAAACCGAAGAGGGGCTTACTGTCCTGGCCGAGGCGCTGGATCTGGTGAGCAAAACTGGGGAACGTTTCTGGGAGGCAGAGCTCTATCGGCTCAAGGGAAAATTAGTCTTACAGTCCGGCGTCCGAGGTCCGGCGTCCGAAAACTCTAACACCCAGCACCCAACACCCAGCACCCCAGCGGAGGCGGAGGCCGAAGCGTGTTTCCTCAAGGCCATCGACATTGCTCGCCACCAGAGTGCGAAGTCACTGGAGTTGCGAGCAATAATGAGCCTCGCTCGCTTATGGCAACAGCAGGGCAAGAGAGCCGCGGCGCGACAGACGCTCGCGGACATCTACAATTGGTTCACCGAAGGATTTGACACAGTGGATCTACAAGAAGCTAAGAAGCTGCTTGACCAATTGGCGTAAAGATGGAAATCCGAATTGATCCACACACCCTATAAAGCCCCGGAGGGGCGTGAGGAGATAGCCCACGGCGCCAGCCGTGGGGCAGGAGCAGGACCACACGGCGCCCGGAGCCCCGGAGGGGCGGAAGACCTCAAGCCGGTCGTCTTCTCACGCCCCTCCGGGGCTGGGAGGAGACTCGTGGGGGGCTGGTGTCCCAGGGCTGACGCCCTGGGCTACAGTCCGTCGCCCCTCCGGGGCGAAGAGGCTCAAGAGATGTGACCTGGGCAAGCTCGTTATTTCAGATAAAGTCTAAAGGTGTTATTCACTCGGGAGTCTTCATCCCAGCAAAGTATGGCTGTTTAGGAAAGGCTAAAATTTCTGTTTTTCCATAAAGGCGCCACGAGAAATATTCTAAGCATAAACCGGTCGAAGTGATTTACACACTCGAGCGAGATGTTGTAATCACTTCGACAGTCTACGTCTTTTACGGAAACTGGGAGAACAAGGAGGCACTCTATGCAAAAAGTCACGAAAGACCAGGTTGTCCGCACCTTCGACGCCACCCATCCTCCAGCCGCACGCGTGCGGCCAGGAGAGGTGTTCGTCATGGAAACCAACGATCGCTTCCGTGACTGGAACGACGGCAAGAGCTGGCCGATGGAGCAGCTCACGGTCATGACCGGCCCGGTCTTTGTCGAAGGCGCGCAGCCTGGCCAGGTACTCGCGGTAGACATTCTCGATGTACGCCCGAGCCAAGGGTTCGGTTACGTCCTTGCCATCCCTGGCTTTGGAGCGTTCAAGGACCAGGTACAGTTTCGCAAGAAGATCGTACCGATAGAGGGTAATCAGGTCCGCTACAGTGATAAAATCACGCTGCCGTTTGCCCCCAATATCAGCAAGATTGGTCTGGCGCCAGCCGATGGCCCACGCCCCAGCAACGCTGGAGGAGCTTTTGGTGGTCAGCTCAGCAACGGCCAGCTCGGGCCCGGCTCGACCATATACTTGCCGGTGTTTGTCGAAGGCGGCTTGCTGACGATCGAAGACGTCCATGCCAAGATGGGAGACGGTGAGATTGCCGGTTCAGCAGTTGAAATCGCCGCCGAGGTTACCCTGCGGTGTCGGCTCGCTGGCGAACTACAATTGAGTCAGCCTTTGGTAGTGACCCAGAAAGAAGTCCTGACTATGGGGGAAGGAGAGACCGTTGAAGCCGCAGTCCGGGTCGCTTTAGATGACCTCGCCCATTTGCTCATGGAGCGGACTGGCGCCGATATTACTGAGGCGGCAATGTTAGTGAGTATTGCCGCAGATCTCCGCATCTCGGAGATGGGCGGCAAACCGTGTCATGTACGCGCGGCGATGGCACGGGAAATTGTGGGGATGTGAGATGGGGGACAGGATAGTTCACCAATCTTCAGGCGGAATCGTTCCTGCTCTTCTTCTCTGTCTTCTCTCTTTGTCTGTTTCCGCCTGCTCGTCCAAACCCGAGCCGAGCAAAGCTTTGGTGAAGATCTCCAACGTCAAACTCTGGCGCACCGACGAGCAAACGCTCAAGGTCTCGCTCGACTACGACCTGGAAATGGGGGTACGACTACCCCTACCCTATAAAGAGGTGCTGGTCTTTCCTCTTGAACCCAAGGTGAAATTGGCGGGCACCTTAGAACCATTCATCGTGTCCATTGGCACGGTAGGAGTCACCCTGCAAATCCCCAAAGAGGCCGGGTTGGATTGGCAGGATTTGAACGATAAAGAGAGGTGTTGCATCGTTTCTCTCAAAGGCATGCAGGAAGAGCCAGGAACCAAGACTGCGCACTACGAACGGATCAGCAATGAGGTGCGGGTGCTGCCGCCGCAAATTTCCGGTTGACAAATTCGTGCCGGCGCGCTTAGAGGAAAAAAGCGAGCTACAAAACCGTAAACAGACGATAAGGAGGACTTGTATGGCGACCATAGTTGATGCTGATGGACACATTCTCGAACCGCGTAGCGTGTGGGAAGAATACACCGAACCCGCTTACCGTGACCGAGTGATCCAGATAGTGCGCGACACTGATGGGATCGATAAAATGAGGATCAACGGCGAGATCCGCGGGGATCGTAACATGGCTATCGCTGCCGCGTGTACTCCCGGAGGTCTGTCTGATCCCCACAAAGCTCGCACGATGTCCTGGGACGAAATCACCCCTGGTGGCTATGATCCGCACATCCGTGTCAAAGACATGGATTTAGAAGGGATCGAGGTCGCGTTCTTTTACCCCAGTTTATGGCTGATCTACGGCGACCTTGAAGATCCCCAACTGGCAGCCGCGGCCTGCCGCGCCTACAGCAACTGGATGGCTGACTTTTGCAAACCCTATGCCAACCGCTTCTTTGGCGTTGCGCCGTTACCCCTGCAAGACGTCGATGAAGCGGTGAAAGAAATGCGCCGGGTAGTCAAAGATCTGGGCATGCGCGCGGTGTTTGTCCGCCCCAATCCGTTCAACGGGCGGCGCTTGAACGACCCAGCCTATGACGTGCTCTGGCGTGAGGCTCAGGAATTGAACATTCCTGTTGCGGTCCATGGCAGCTTCGGCACCAAGATGCCGACCTTGGGACAAGAACGTTACAAAGATCCGTTCTTCTTTCACATGGTGTGTCATCCGTGGGAGATGCAGGGCGCGTGTCTGGATGTCGTCTGCGGCGGGGTGCTGAGCAAGTTCCCTCAACTAAAAGTCGCGTTCCTGGAGGCTGGCATCGGCTGGATCGGCCACTGGCTTGACCGCATGGACGGGCATTTTGAAAAGATGGGGCA
>JACQEL010000752.1 GCA_016200595.1 Deltaproteobacteria bacterium | reverse complement strand
AGCACCCAACCCCTAGCACCCAGCACCTTCTTCACCTAGACAGGTCGCATTATTCTGCCCGGCAATCCACCCTGATACACTCCGTCAGAGAACAGCACTGTCCCGCCAACGACCGTGTGGTGTACACCTTGGGCTCGCTCGATCAGCCGAGGTTTGTCACCGGGCAGATCATTGACCCATTCGGGTGGGGATACGCCAACCGTGTCAGGGTCGAAAAGGACGAGGTCGGCATCCATTCCTACAGCAATTCGTCCTTTGTGCGGCTGTCCGAGAAAAACGGCTGGCTCGGAGGTGAGCCGCCGGACTCCTTCCTCAAGAGTCATGGCTTGACGTTTGCGGACCCATTCGCTCAATAAATACGTTGGCACCCCGGCATCACAGTGCTGATCAACGTGAGCACCAGCGTCAGACAGGCCAATCAGGACTCCCGGATGGGTAATCAGTTCACGCACCTCGTCCGGATTGGTGTTGATGACTGAGAGGGTAATTCCCATCTCCAGGTGTTCGTCGATTGCCAGGTCGAGAATTGTATCGATCGGATCACGCTCCCACAGCGCCGCAATCTCGGCGATACTCTTGTTCAGGTAGCGTTTGTTGTGTTCTTGTTCGACCCGCACGACATGGACTCGATCCCACTGATTGGTGAAGATCGCGCCACCTACTTTCAGATCACGGCGAAAGGCCTCGCGGAACTCTGGCTTCTGGTACAAGGCGATCTGCTCAGCCACAGGACGATTAAACGCCTCCTTCCAGGAGGGAAAGCTGGCGAAGATAAATGGCACTTTCAAGGTGTAATACTGTTGAATCGGGCGCGGTGTAACCTGCGGAGGAATGCGTAAGCCCTGGCGAAGAAGCGGCTCAATCCGAGTGAGGGTCTTACGGCAGATACCAGGCATGTCCGAACGCCCCAATAAGCCAAGCCAGGTTACCGGTCGTTGACTTTCGCTCGCTACGGCGACAAGGAGATCGAGCTCCTCTTCCGTCATGACGCTGACACTACGGGTGAGGGCAATTTCGATCACTCCGCGTCCCAGGGCACGCATGACGCGGCCCAGGGCACAGAGTTCTTCTTTGGTCGCCAGCCGACTCGCGAGCGGCTTGCCCTGGTAGCCAATGTGCTGGTTCAGTAAGCTCAGCGAGAATCCGTATGCTCCCGCCTCCATGGCTTGCCGGAATAGAGCGGTCATACGTTCTAGTTCCGCCGGCGTGGCAGCCCGCTCCGAAGCGGATTCTCCCATCACGTAGTAACGGAAACTCGACAGCGGCACGAGAAAGCCCGAGTTCAAACCGATGCCACGTTTCTCGATCGCTTCCATATATTGCGGGAAATTCTCCCACTCATCCCAGGCCACGCCATTGAGCAGCACTTCTTGAGGCATTGCCTCGACGTTGACCAGATCCCACGAAACAATCTCTTTTTCGCTCGGACGACAAGGAGCTACACCTACACCGCAATTACCCATGAGCACGCTCGTCACCCCGTGCCAGGGTGAACACGTCAGCAACGGATCCCAGGACACTTGCGCGTCGTAATGGGTGTGAATGTCGATGAACCCGGGGGCTAGCACGAGACCATCGGCGTTGATCGTGCGCGTCGCAGTTCCTGAGGTTTCTCCGACTTCGACGATCGTGCCGTTCCGCACTCCAACCGAACTGCGGAAGGTAGGTTTCCCTGTTCCATCGCAAATGCGGGCGTCTTTGATCAGCAGGTCATAACTCATGGTTTCCTCCTTTTCCAATTAGCTGTTCATACTCTACCTTGAGGATTGTTACTTCGAATCAGCCTCCCTCTGTTGGTCAATCTCATTCGCGTGCAAAATTGTGACCCCCACGAGATCCTCATCACGGTAGTGGTAAATCAGATCACCTTCCATGCGGCTGTCCGTGGCCTGCTGAGGCCGGCGGAAGCTGACATAGAGGACGTCTGCTTCCTCATCATAATCAAACCAAAGCTTTTTTGCTCCGAGCTTCAGGAAAGAAGCAGCGGACGCTAGGATGGCGGCAGCTTCTGCCATAGCACTCTCTTTAAGCGACCGGCTGAAGATCCCGTGCGAGAGACTTGTTCAAGGCTCGCGCGGTCTCACGTGGGACCTCGATCACTACGAAATACCTCGCTGGATAGAGATAATCTTCACCACTTTCATCAATAACCCGTACATCACCATCTTTGGCAGCATCCTCGTCAGGCAGCCCCCGATAAATCCTGTGCCACTCCAGCGAAGCCGGGTACGCAGAATTATCTACACAGATGGCAAACCGAGGACTGGAGATCTTCCGTGTCTTCATGGGCCTAATCCAGATGGTGTTTGCGACTTCACTGTCGTGGTCCACTAAAATCGTGATCACACTATGCCGAGCCTGACTTTTGCAGCTTGCAGTTTGGCACGAATCTGTTCTTGTCCCGGCTTAGGAGGGGTGTCAGCGATTTTCGCCAAGCGTTCCCGATTCCGCTCTTCCCAATATCGCCGGTTTTCCTCGGCTTGCTGGACAACTTCTTGGTATTCTGTTTCCACCTCAGCCCGGTGCGCTTCAATATAAGCCATAACGCCGGTCATCTGTTGTTCGGAGAGACCAAACTCATCGCGAATCAAGTGCGGGGGCCACCCAGCGTGGAGGTAATCCATGAGGCTGTAGAGCGTAGTACGAGTTCCAGCAATCGTTAATCCTCGACTGGTTTTGATCACGGTCGGCTGGGAAGTCATAGTTTCGGTCATAGCGCACCTCTTAGTTGGCGCGGATTGGTCACCTGAACTTGAGATCTGTTATCCTGAGCCAAAGGTAGCGCCCGCAAGGAGAGGGGACAAGACACGTTATGGAATCTGGGTAGACTGCGATTCTTCAACATCAATCTGATGAATGTCCAATTTCCCTTACATGCAGAATTGTGACCCCAACGAGTTCCTCGTCACGATAGTGGTAAATCAGATCTCCCTCCATGCGACTATCCGTGGCCTTCTGCGGTCGGCGAAAGCTCACGTACAGCACGTCCGCATCCTCATCATAATCAAGCCACAGCTTCTTTGCTTTGAGTTTCAGGAAAGAAGCAGCGGACTCTAGGATGGCGGCAGCTTCTGCCATATAATTCCCTTTCGCAAAATCGTCTCTGGAGACGATGTCATAAAAGCCGTAATGAGAAAGCCGTAGTCGGCAAATTCTCGGTATATCGCGACTACAGATTTCTCAGAGATTGAAGTGCGTTCATAGTGGCGCAGAGCAATCAGTTCACCTTCTCTTCCTGCCACAATGTAGTCTGGATCTTCAATTGTTTCTACAACTAACTCAAGATTGCCCGCCATATAATCATGCGATTCCACTACATGTATCCAACGCTCGTCGGTGACGCGAATAAGAATCCCATTTTTCGAGATCGGGCTCTCCATGACGTTCTTCCCCAAAACACTCTCAAGGGTCGAGCTTCAACGCCGCCACTGTATAAATTACACTTTGAACCTCTGCCCTCGTCACAGTTGTCGGTGTTGGGTGGCTAAGTGGATTAAAGCAAACTTTGCGAGGTTTGGTCACAATAGGTAGGTAAAAAGAGTCTGGCCGCATCTGCGCGTGGCTGAAGATTGCTGTTTCAAGCTAATTCTTCTAGTAATGCCTTGGCCTCTTGCAAGTCCTTTGTGTCAAACCCTTCGGTGAACCAGCCATAGGTCTCGGCCAACAGCTGCTGGGCTTCTTTCTTCCTTCCCTGCTGCTTCCACAACCGGCTCAAACTCATCACTGCTCGTAACTCCCACGACTTCGCCTGTTGTTGCCGCGCCACCTCGATGGCTTTGAGAAAGTATCCTTCTGCTTCTGACTCTAGACTCTGGACGCTAGACTCTAGACTTGCCGGGGCTTTGAACTTTGACCTTTGAATGTTGAACAGTTGAAGAGTGAGTTCGCCTTTCAGCCGATACACCTCTGCCTCACCAACCCGTCCCTCAGTCCTATGCGCTACCGCCAGTGCCTCGGCCAGCAGGGTAAGCCCCTCCTCAGTTTGTCCTACTTTTCCATAGGCTTCAGCCAGCATAGCGAGATACGTTGGCAGTCCCAGTTCGACCCCCATGTCCCGAAAGGCAGCTAGGCCTTGGCGCAGCTGCGCAATTCCCTTTTCTCCTTGTCCCTGCTCGACCAGTGCTGTACCTTGCACTATAGCTCCCACCGCCACATAGAAGGGAAACCCTTGCTCGGTAGAGAGTACAATCGCCTCCTCTACCCACTTTTGCGCTGCCTGCCCCTCCCGACGGAACTGATGGATCATCGCAACTTGTGTGAGGGCGAAAGCCAGGCTAAAGGGGTGGGAAAGCTCTCGAGCCAGAGTGAGCGCCTCGTTGATTCTTTTCAAGGCCTGATTTGGATAGCCGAGATGCCGCAGGACAAGAGCCAAATGGCACTGGCCTAGTACCCCACTGTCACTTCCATACAGAAAAGCCAGAGAGCGGTGCTGCTGGGGATCATAGAGCGCCAGAGCCTGCTCTAAATGTTCTCGACCCAAGGTAAACTCTCCCATCAAGTGTAGGGCTTGTCCCAGCGCATAGTGGGCCAACAGGAGGAGAGTGGGGTCTTGCACGCTTTGGGCCAGACTGACGAGTTGCCTCCCGAGCTCACGTGCTGTCTTGTATTCCGCTCGCACTGTATAAAACGCGCACAGTCCCCACAGTACGGGAAAGATCTGCGGAGTCTCCCCTATGCGTCGGCACAACTCTAGCGCTCGGGCGTAGGTTTTCCCCACTTCCGGGGCAGACCAACCCCTGATAGCAATGAGCGGCGCGCCCAGGGCAATTTGCAGCATCAGTTCTTGCTGGGTGCGCTCGGGAGTATCCGGTAGGATGTTGAGCAGATCCAACTCCTTGGTGAGGTGATTGAAGGCCTCAACATTGGCTGAGCGGTAGGTCGCTCTTTGGCCTGCCTTGTGCCAGCAGGGAATGGCCTGCGCCATGAGACCCGCCTCGGTGTAGTGATGTGCCAACAGCTCAGGTTGGGTCGCGGCGGTTTCCGCAAACTGCTCTTCCAATACTCGAGCAATCTGCTGGTGATACTGTTTCCGGGTGCTCTTCAGCAGTGACTGATAGGCCGCATCCTGAATGAGGGCGTGTTTGAAGAGATAGTGCGCCTGCGGCGGCAGCCCGCGCTGGTAGAGCACCTCGGCATCTACCAATTTGGTCAATGCTTGCTGCAAGCGTGTCTCCGCCGCCGGCGCGACGGCCTGTAGCAGCTCGTAGGAAAACTCCCGCCCCAGGGTGGCCCCGAGCTGGGCAATCTCCTTAGCCGTGTTCAGCCGATCCAACCGCGCCATCAGCGAATCCTGCAACGTCGCGGGAACGGGGATCGCCTGGAGAGACATCCTGCCCTGCGACCCTATGGACCCTATGGACGCGACAGACTCTAAAACCGTCTTCGTCAACTCTTCGACAAACAGCGGTACGCCATCGGTCTTGGCTATAATTTGCTGTACCACCTCCGGCGGCAGCGCCTTCCCACCAATGACGTTCCCCACCATCGTCTCGACCTGCGGGCGTTCCAAGCGACTGAGTGTGAGCGGCATGAGGTAGGAGCGTGCTCCCCAGGGCGGCGTAAAGTCGGGCCGAAAGGTGAGGACCGCCAGCAGCCGAGTAGTGGGCACCTGATCGAGCAGGAGGGTGAGCACCTCCAGCGTGGACGGATCGACCCAGTGCAGGTCTTCCCAGGCAGTGTAGAGCACCTGTCGCTCGGCTTCTTCACGCAGCCAAGCCACCAAGGCTTCTTGGATCTTCTGCTTTTGCTTCTGCGGACTCAGGGTAAGAGGCGGGGTGTCTGCGGGATGAGGCAACGAGAGCAAGGCCGCCAACAACGGCAGCGTATCGGCCTGCGGGAAGCGATAGGCCGCGAGGATCTGCTCGAGTTTACTGAGCTTGGTCTGGGGGGTCTCCTCGCGGTGAAACTGTAAGAGCCGCTGGAGGTGCTCGATAATAGGATAGAAGGCACTGTTCTGATGATAGGGTGAGCAGCGAAACTCGAGGCGGATTCCTCCTTCGGCGACGACGTGTTCTTTGAGTTCCTGCAACAGGCGGGATTTGCCAATGCCCGGCTCCCCACTGAGCAGCACGACTTGGCCTGCTCCTTGGGTAGCCCGCTGCCACCGTTCCTGCAACAATCCGACTTCTAAGTCGCGGCCCACCAGGGGCGTTAAGCCGGTATGGAGCGCCACCTCAAAGCGGCTCTGCGCGTCACTCTCCCGTACGACGCAGTACACTGACACTGGCGTGGAAATGCCCTTCACCGTCTGTGGCCCTCGGTCTTGGCACTCAAACAAGCCCAGAATCAAGCGGTGGGTGGCCGCGCTGATCAGTACGGTGTCCGGCCCGGCGAGCCCTTGCAGGCGGGCGGCCACGTTAGGCGTCTCCCCCAACGCCATGGCTTCGCGGTAGTCCCTCCCGCCTAGCTCGCCCACCACGACTAACCCAGTGTGAATGCCAATGCGCACCTGCAGAGGCGGTGCTTGCGGTGTCCCGACGACGGGCTGTAACCGCTGGTTGAGGGTGGGTAAGACCGCCACGATGCCCAGCGCAGCTCGCACTGCCCGCTGAGCGTCATCTTCGTGGGCCTGAGGATAACCGAAGTACACTAAGAGAGCATCGCCGACGTAGCGAGCAATATAGCCGTCAAAGCGATGGATGACCTCAGCGCAGGCCTCCTGGTACGCCAGTACCACCTCCCGCAACTCTTCAGGGTCGAGCTGTTCCGAGAGAGGGGTAGAGCCGACGAGGTCACAAAACATCACGGTGAGTTGGCGCCGCTCGGCTTCGGGTGCTCCCCGCTCGGTCAGTGGCGGTGTGATCGCAGCTAGGTGAGCAGGGGGTTGGCCTCGCTGCAGCAGCGCCGTGGGGGACGCTGGCGTAGTGAGCGCAGTGCCACATTTACTACAGAATTTGGCGGTGGCTCGGACCTCCCGGCCGCAGCTCGGGCAAGCCCGTACGAGCGCAGTGCCGCACTCCTCGCAGAACTGGGCTCCCTCTTCATTCTCACAGCTACAGCCTAGGCAGCGCATACGGCCTCTTTACGCCTTCGCGCTCCCTAGGGCAAGGAAAACACCCGACCCCTCATAATCAGACGGTAATCTTCTGCTGCTTATTGCGCATGCTCTCCCTTTACGGTGCAAAGCAGTTCTATTATGATCCCCTTCCATCCTGGCAGGAGGAGGAAGCTGTGCTCGAAACTTTATTGCTGTCGTATCCTGATTGGCTGCTGCAATTTGCGCTGTTCGTCGTCCGTGTTGCTTTAGGTGGTTGCATTGTCGTTCACGGCTTAGGCAAATTGGGGTTTCTTAAAAGCAACCCCGCCGGCGTGAAAGGCTTTGTCGGTTGGCTGGAGAGTATGGGCATGCCCTACCCTCGTCTCAATGCCTGGGCTGCGACCCTCACCGAATTCCTGGGGGGGATTCTCTTTATCCTCGGTCTCGGTACCCGCTTCGTCGCTTTGGCTCTCACAATCAATATGCTCGTGGCCGTTATCAAAGGGCATAAAGGAGGCGGCTACCTTATTCTCAACAATCCTCCGGGCGCTGAGTATGCCATTAATCTCGCTATTCTTTTCGCCATGTTCGTCCTCATCGGCCCTGGGGCGATATCTCTCGACTACTATCTCATCCATCATGGCTCTGCATAAAAAGCTCTCAGCTTTCAGCGGTCAGCTTTCAGCCAGTCTAGACAAGAGACGTGAAGCTCCTCGTGCTTCTTTTGTCCGGCTGATGGCTGAATGCTGATGGCTGACCGCTTATCTGGCAAAAATCTGCACGATGTTACCTGACGGGTCTTTAGTGGTGAAATACTTGCCATGCCCGCCCATATCGACGATATCGTTGACCTGTACCCCTTTTTGCGTCAGCATCTGGCGCGTCTCCAGCAGATTATCGACCTCAAGCACGACCGTAGCTCCTCCGCCTGGCGGCACTGAGCCTTCACTCGGGTCAGCCACAGCCACGCCGACCCCATTCACGTCGAATTGCGTCCAGCGATTCCCGTCACGAAATTTGACGTTGAGGCCAAGCACGTCTTGGTAGAACGATACGGCTTCGTCCATGTTCTTGACCACGTAGTAAGCGCTAGAGAATTTTTTCACTGCCATAGAAATCTCCTTTCTGAAAACGGCGTAAAGAATAAAACGTAAAACGTAACCTCTCCACCCCTTCTGCTTACGTTTTACGCTTTACGTTTTACGCTCTTCGGCGTTCAGCTATCAGCTTTCGGTTTCCAGCGCAAATCGCTACAATCCGCCCTCATGAGTAACCCCCAGGCCACTGCTTCGGCTCCGTCCCTCGAGATTACTCCCGTATCTCCCGCCCAGATCTCGCGGAGCGTGAAGGTCAGCTATAGCGTCGGTGAGGTCGTCATCGCCATCCATCGCTCATCGGTGCTCAACTTCCTGCTCTTCTTCTATACGAACGTCGTCATGCTCAACCCCTCACTCGCGGGGCTGGCCCTGGCGGTGGGACGGATCTGGGATGGCGTGAATGACCCGATTGTCGGTTACCTCTCCGACAGTACGGCTTCTCGTTTCGGTCGGCGACGGCCGTATCTGTTAGCCAGCACGCTCCCCCTCGGGCTAAGTTTTTTTCTCCTGTGGAGCCCGCCGCAAGGGATGGGAGACCTGGGCAACTTTTTGTTCCTCGCGATTGCCTATATTTTGATGGATGCGTGTTTCACCTGTTATGCTACTCCCTATTTTGCACTCGGCGCAGAACTGAGCCGTGATTATCACGAACGTACACAAATAGTGACGACGCGCGCGGTATTTCATGGCCTGGGCGCGGTGCTGGCAGTGTTATGCCTGAGCAAAGTGGTGGGTAGTTCACCCGAGGCGCTACAGGAGGGTGTGGCTACTCTTCCTGTGACCCTTCCGCCCGAGGTGGTGCGCGCGGGATTCACCAAAGTCGGCGCCCTGCTCGGCGGCCTGATGGTCCTCTGTGGACTCATCGCCTTTTACGGCAGTCGCGAGATGCCTCCACCAGGCAACGGGGAGCGGATCTCTTTTCGCGCGTTCTTCCGTACGCTCACTGGTACGCTGCGGAATCGGCCCTTCCGCATTATTATCGTGACCTTCGTGATGATGAGTTTCGGTGCAGCCCTCCATCAGCCATTGACGGTGTATGTATTCCGCGACTGGCTGAAGATGGGGCAGCAACTCCCGACGATCATGTTCCTCTCCCTGCTCTCTACTATTGTGTCTCTGGGAATCTGGACGCGTTTCGCGCGCCGTGTCGGGAAGAACCGGGCTTTTCAAGTGTGTATTATCTGGAGCATTGTCGTGCTGTCGGTGTTCCTGCTGCTGCGGGCCGATATGCCATGGCAGTTATTCTACCTTTACATCATTTTTGCTGGGTTTGGCGCCGGCGGCTATGTGCTCCCGGTCTCGATCGCGGCTGACGTGATTGATTACGATGAACTGCTCAGCGGACAACGGCGCGAAGGGGCGTTTTTCGGTTTATGGACCTTAACCATAAAACTGGTGGCAGCGTTGGCGATTGCCTTAGTGGGGGTGGCACTCAACCTGATCGGCTATGTCGCTAATCAGACGCAGAGCGATTTTGCCCTGTGGGGGCTAAAAATGCTCTACGGACCTGTTCCGGCCTTTTTCTTCCTACTCTCCTTACTGGTCTTTTTGCGTTTTCCCCTGACGCGCGAAAGTCACGCCGAGATACAGCAGCAGTTGCAAATGAGACGTAAAACGTAAGGCGTAAAACGTAAGGGGGAATGCGAATGGTCTTCTTTTTACGTTTTACGTTTCACGTTTTACAGCATCATTGCCCGACCTTTGGTCCCGCCCGCAGGCCGAGGTCCCAGGAAATCCACTTCTCGGGGCGTACGACGATGAGCACCCGTGGCTCGGTACGGAGTCGGGCGAGCCGGACTTCAACCTGATCCTTATCGACGTACTTCTCGACAATCTTCTGGGTTGGACCCCAGATATCGTTCTCGACGATCTCCGCTCGTCCTTCGACGATTACCGTCTTGAAGCCGGTCGCATCATCGATACAGAGCGTTACGCGCGGGTCGCGTTTGAGGTGTGCGTATTTGAAGCGAGTTCTGGTCGTGGAGATATGAAAAACCTCACCAGTCCAGTTGAACCACATCGGATTCAACTGCGACGCGCCGTCCTTGCGGATGGTGCCGAGCACGGCGTTACGGCGTTCAGCCAGAAAACGCTCGATCTCTTCCTTTGCTAATGGCATAGTTACTTTCCTCCTTCATTTGCGCTTGCGGTTCTTTCTACGCGACTTTTTCTCTTGTTTTCGTTTGGCTCGCGCTTTCACTTTAGCCTTACGCTGAGGAGCGATCATGTTACTGCTATCAAAATCTCGCTCCGATGGTGAGGGCGGAAACCACAGAGGCCGCCGTGGTGTGTCTCTCTGCTCCTTCAAACCGAATTGGATCTGCGCATCTTCCCAATCTCCCGCTACAGACTCATCGATCCAGTCCGCAGCAAAAGCGTGTT
>JACQEL010000751.1 GCA_016200595.1 Deltaproteobacteria bacterium | reverse complement strand
GGAGCGCAGGGTCTTGTGTTCTTTGCGCGAAACTGAGGAGCTGCTCAGCTAACTCACGACCGGTTCTAACCTCTGCCTGTGTTGTGTAAACGTTCCATAGTCCCCGCAGCACCGGGAAGAGCTGAGGCGTCTCTCCCACTTGACCGCACAGCTCCCGTGCCCGGCTGTAAGCTCTCTCTACCTCTGGGGCCCCAGGTCCCTTGGTAGCCTGCAATGGCGCGCCCAAGGCGATTTGCAGCGTAAGTTCTTGCTGGGTGCGCTCAAGAGTGTCGGGCAAGGTCTGGAGCAGATCTAGAGCCGTAAATAGATGACTAAGCGCTTCCGCATAGGCCGACCGCTGCACGGCCTGCTGGCCCGCGAGCTGCAAGTATTCAAGGGCTTTCTGCGCGTTCCCGCTGCGGCTATAGTGATGAGCGAGGTCGCCATAGTGATCTTCTAACTGCGAGTGAAACAGCGCCTCCATCGCTTGCCCGGTCTGCTCATGCAGCACCTTGCGCCGTTCGATTAATAAGGAGGTGTAGGCCACGTCCTGCGTCAGCGCATGCTTGAAGGTGTACTCTGGCTCGGGGAAAGCTGGCTGCTCGTAAATGAATTCGGCTTCCTGCAGATGAGAGAGGAGCGGATGGAGAATGGCTTCAGACTGATTCACTACCTGCTGCAGTAAACTGAAGGAAAATTCTTTGCCGAGGACCGACAGAGTTTGCAGTAGGGTCTTCTCTGGCGCTGGGAGGCGATCAATGCGAGAGGCGAGCACGCCTTGCACGGTAGGCGGGAGACGAAGCTCGGTTGGTAGGAGCGACTGGCCGGTCGCCCCTCCGACAGCGACTGGCGCCAGTGCCTTTTGCTCACGCAGTTCCTGCACGATCTCTTCCATGAAAAACGGATTGCCTTCGGTCTTCTCCAGAATGATACGCTTCAGGGACTGTAAGGAGGGGTCATTGCCGAGCAGAGCGGCCAGTAACTCCTGGGCGTCTTCCTGTCCGAGCGGATCGAGTCGCAACTGGGTGTAGAAGGTTTTGTTGCCCCACTCGTGCCGATACTCCGGCCGGTAGTTTACCAATAAAAGCATCCGCGCTGAGGCGAGACTCTCACTCAACAGGCTGAGAAAGGCTTGCGTCTCATTATCTAACCAGTGCAAATCCTCACAGATCAGGACCAGCGGCTGGTTGAGGCTTTCACGCACCAGTAAGTCGATCAGCGGTAAATACGGGTACGCCTTACTGTGGGACACCGAGAACGTCTCCAGCACTAGACAGCCGCTTTGCGCGACGAACTTGAACTCGTGAAAGAGGCGCGATTTGCCGACCCCTGGCTCGCCCATCACCCCGACAATCTGCCCATGGCCGGCCTGAGCCTGCGCGAACGCTCGTCGGAGGTGTTCCATCTCGCTCTGCCGCCCGACAAATCGTACCAGTCCTCGTCGAGTTGCTACCTGGAGCCGCGTTCTGAGTGGGCCTATCCCTAGCACTTCGTAGATGCGGACCGGTTCGCTCACCCCTTTGATTCGCGCCTCCCCCAAGGCCTTAAACTCAAAGTATCCTTCCGTGAGCTTATAGGTATGTTCGCTCACGACGATCGACCCCGGCGCCGCCAGGCTTTCCATGCGTGCGGCTAAACTGGTGGAATGCCCGATCGGGGTGTACTCGGTCCGCAAGTCATCCTTACGAATCGAGCGCAACACCATCTCACCGGTATTCAGTCCGATGCGAATCTGGAAAGTAATCCCTTTCTCCCGCCGCAGAGTTTCCGCAAAGCGTTTGCTCTCCTCCTGCATCAGCAGTGCCGCATACAGTGCCCGCTGCGGGTGGTCTTCATGGGCCAGGGGAGCACCGAAGAACGCGAAGATGCCGTCGCCGGTGGACTGCACGACGTAGCCTTCGTAGCGGTGTACCGCAGCCATCATCATGGCGAGGGCAGGGTCAACAAGAGCGCGGGCCTCTTCGGGATCGAGGTCTTCGATGAGAGCCATCGAGCCTTTGATGTCGGCAAAGAGGGCGGTGATGGTCTTGCGCTCGCCGTCGGTCGCGCCTCTTGCCTCCAGCGCGGCCTGGGCGGCGCGGATACGTTCGGCCAGATGCGGAGGAGGATAGGAGCGCAGAGGAGAAGCGACTGCTTGCGCTGGCAGAATAGCTGCCTGCTCAGTTAATGGGACTCCGCAGTCACGACAAAACTTTGCAGTCGGTCGCACTTCACGGCCACACTGCGGGCAGACCTTGGCGAGCTGCGTGCCGCACTCTTCGCAGAACTTCGCCTCTGGTTCGTTGGGGACTCCACAGCTGCTACACTGCATGGCGCCTTCTTCTCTGGCGTGAAGCGGTTCAAAGGGAGCAAGCACCCGATTCTACAGAACCGTTAGCAAGCGCGCTATAGCAAATGCGACAGCTTCCCTTGGGAAATTGGTTATGGAAAGATACTCCGCGAGGTGAGTCGTCATGCTCTTGACCGTAGAAGGCACCTACACCGATGGGAAAGTGGAACTCGCGGAGACCCCGACTGGCGTGAAACACGCTAAGGTATTGGTGACGTTTTTACCGTCCGAGACGAGGGTTTTACGCCGCTGCATGGGCTATGGGCAGTTCGCTGGGGAGCGGATGTCCACGGAGGAAGACTTCCATTTTGCGGAGCAATCAAGGGGAAGCCGTTGTAGTTCTCACCAAAGACACCAATATGCGTAGCTCTGGGCTGGTTTCTGTCCTTTGGTAGCAGCCTGTCGTTTATTCCTCTTTCACCCTAATTCATCCAGCAACGCCTTGGCCTCTTGCAAATCTTTGGTGTCAAATCCCTCGGTGAACCAGCCGTAGATCTCCGCCAGCATCCGCCGGGCTTCTTCCTTCTTGCCTTGTTGTTGCCACAGCCGGCTCAGGCTCGTCACTGCTCGCAACTCCAGCGACTTCGCGTGCTGCCGACGAGCGACTTCGATGGCCTGGTGAAAACACGCTTCGGCTTCTGCCTCCGCTTGGGTGTTGGGTGTTAGGTGCTGGGTGCTGGGGACTTCGGACCTCGGACTTCGGACTTCGGACTGTTTTAGCGTTAGCGTTCCTTTGAGCCGATAGATCTCTGCCTCCCACATCCGCTCCTCATTTCGTTCCACTATCGCCAGAGCCTCGGCTAGTAACGTCAGCCCCTTTTCTGTCTGTCCGGCTTTATGAGAGGCTTCAGCCAGAAGAGCAAGAAAATACGGCCGTATAAACTCTGCTCCTATCATCTGCCAATCGGCCAGTCCCTGACGCATTAGGGCATTTCCCTCGTCCCACTGTCCTTGTTCGCTCAGTGCCCACCCCAGGAGAACCGTGGCCCATATCAAGAATAGAGGAAATCCGTGTTCTCTACACAACGCAATTACAGCTTCCGCTCGTTCTTGGATCGCCGCCTGCGTATCGCCACGGAATTGAGAGAGCATAGTAGGAAAGAGAGAGATATTGGCGAAGAAAAACGGATCTGACGAGTGTTGTGCAAGGACCCGTACTTCCTCACTTTTCTTCAGAGCCAGGTCTGGATAGCCTAATAACCAGAAAGCCCAGCTCGCATAGCCTTGGCAGCTTACTCCTGCCTCAGTTCCAGACATCACAGAAAAGACGCGCTGAGGTTGATGATCACGAATAGTGCTACCTTTCTCCAGATAGTCTAGAGCCTCACGCAATTCTCCTAACCAGAATAAGGGAACTCCCCGTGCATGGTACCCCTGGGCAAGGAGAACTGGATCGTGGACATCCTGGGCAAGATGCAAAAGGGTCTCTCCAAGTTCACGACTGGTCTGTAGCTTCCCCTGCACGGTGTAGAAGAGACGTAACCCGCGCAGGGCTGGAAACAGTTGGGAAGGTTCACCTGCTTGCCGGCACAGCTCCCGAGCCCGAGCGTACACGTTCTCTACCTCTGGACTCCCATATCCTTTGGTTGCCATCAAGGCTGGACCGAGGGCGACTTGTAAGGCAAGTTCCTGTTGCGTGCGAGTCGGAGTGTCAGCCAAGGTCTTCAGCAGGTCTAGACCAAAGGTCAGATGATTGATTGCTTCTGCATATGCTGACCGCTGCGCCGCCTGCTGCCCGGCAAGCTGCAAATACTCAATCGCCTTCTCGGTATTCCTACTGCGGCTGTAGTGATGGGCGAGGTCGCCATAGTAATCTTCTAACCGAGAGTGAAACAACGCCTCCATCGCTTGCCCCGTCTGCTCATGCAGCAGCTTGCGTCGTTCTATGAGCACGGAGTTATACGCCACCTCCTGCGTCAAGGCATGCTTGAATGTGTATTCTACCTCGGGGAAGGCGGGTTGCTCATAGATAAACTCTGCCGCCTGCAGGTGAGACAGTAAGGCCTGCAATTCATTCTCGGGCTTGTGCACAACCTGCTGCAGCAGACTCCAGGCAAATTCTTTGCCGATCACCGAGAGTGTCTGTAACAGAGCCTTCTCTTCTGCAGGGAGGCGATCGATGCGGGCCGCGAGGACAGCTTGTACAGTGACCGGGAGGTGGATCTGCGCGAGGTCCACGGGACGGTGGGCACGGCCCACCCTACGAAGACCGGTCAGCACTCCTTGTTCTACCAACGCTTGCACGATCTCTTCCATGAAGAAGGGATTGCCCTCAGTCTTGGTCAGGATGAAGTGCTTGAGTGGTCCAAAGGCCGGGTCGTCGCCCAGCAACGTTGTCAGTAATTCTTCGGCCTCTGCGTTCCCCAGCGGGTCCAGCCGCAGTTGGGTGTAGTAGGTTTTGTTGCTCCACTCCTGGTGGTACTCGGGCCGGTAGTTCACCAACAGCAGCAGGCGTGCGGTAGCAAGGCTCTCGCTGAGCAGCGTGAGAAACGCTTGGGTCTCGGTGTCGAGCCAGTGCAAGTCCTCAAAGATCAGGATCAGGGGTTGGTTGAGACTCTCCCGCACCACCAGCCGCTTGATCGCCTCCAAGGTGCGCCGCTTGCGCATCTGTGGGTCCATCTGCTGTATGGCGGAAGGCGCCTCGGCAATCCCCAGTAACTCAAACAGATAGGGTAAGGTGTCTTCCAGACTGCGATCGAGCATGAGCACCTTACCGCCCACCTTCTCTCTGCGACGTCGTTCGTCATCCTGGGCTGTGATCTGAAAATAGTTCTTGAGCAGTTCAATGAGCGGCAGATAGGCGTAGGCTTTACCGTGGGAAACCGAGAACGTTTCTAATACGAGACAATCCTGTTGTGATACCAGTTTGAACTCATGAAAGAGGCGCGACTTGCCTATCCCCGGCTCGCCCAGCACGCCGACAATCTGCCCGTGCCCGGCTTTGGCGTGCTCCCAGGCGCGCTGTAACTGCTCGAGTTCGCTGCGCCGCCCGACAAACCGGGCTAGCCCTTTGCTGGCCGCCACCTGTAACCGTGTGCGCAAGGGGCCAACCCCGAGGACCTCGTACAGAGGCACCGGCTCACTGACCCCTTTAATCTGCGCCGCCCCCAGTGCGCGGTACTCAAAATAGCCCTCCGTGAGACGGTATGTCGGCTCACTCACGACAATCCCGCCCCCGGTTGCTAGGCTCTGCAGACGGGCCGCTAAGCTGGTCGAGTGCCCAATGGGGGTATACTCCGTGTGTAAATCGTCTTTGTGGATCGAGCGCAGTACCATCTCGCCGGTGTTGACGCCGACCCGTATCTCTAGCGGCTGTCGGCCTTGGAGACGCAGCCGGTCGGCATAGCGCTTGATCTCTTCCTGCATGCGCAGGGCAGCATAGAGCGCACGCTGGGCATGATCTTCGTGGGTGAGGGGCGCACCGAACAAGGCGAAGATGCCGTCGCCGGTGGATTGCACGACATATCCTTCGTAGCGATGGACCGCCTCCATCATCAGGGTGAGGGCCGGATCAATGAGCTGACGAGCATCCTCGGGATCGAGGTCTTCGATCAACTCCATCGAGCCTTTGATGTCGGCGAACAGGGCAGTGATCGTCTTCCGCTCGCCGTCGGAGAGCTGCCTGGCTTCCAAGGCTGCGTGCTCGGCGCGAATGCGCTCAGCGAGATGCGGCGGCGTCCAAAATCCAGGAAAGTCCGAAGTCCGAAGTCCGAGGTCCGAAGTCTGGAGTGAAGAAAGTCCGAGGTCCGAGGTCCGAGGTCCGGCGTCTGGGGACTGGGAACCTGGAACGTGGAACGTGGAACTTGAAACTGGCGCAGCGCCAACCCACACCAATACTTTACCGCCTTCATCTTTGGCCAGACCTTTGGCATCAATCAGGTCCGCTTTGAGGTCTTCTAAATACTCGTCGTCGAGAGAGAACCGCCGCTTGAGGACTCGGTACGCAACTCGCTTCTCCTGCCGCAGCAGATCTACAACCTGAGCCAATACCTCATCGTACGTCATGCGCATCCCTTCCAATCGCCGGCTTGTAGCTGGAAAAGCACTGGGTTTAATTACGGGTCATGGTTTTGTGAGTCCCCAGATAAATACTCCAAGCGTGACCAAAATGGCGATCCCAACACCCAACGCAACAATGTCTAGTCCTGTCATAACTACTCCTTGAGGTGCTCAATCAACTGCTCCAGCCGACGGCCTTGTCGCCAGCCGACAACGAGCAAACCGAGAGTAACGCACAAGCCACTTACGGCGAGACTTACACGAAACACTGTACGTTCCCCGAGCAAAAGCCCCAACGAGCCACCACCAATGGCAAACACGGCCAAGACGACAAACCGTAAAATCTCTGTCTGCAACTTAATCCGCTCCGCCTCTTTATCCGCCATAGCTACACACGTATCTCGATGAAGATGCTATGGACCGTTTGCTCTTGCTTGATGCACCCCAAAGAGAGAGAAAAGATTTTCCGGTTATGCGAGTTCCTCCAACAGCACCTTGGCCTCTTGCAGGTCTTTGGTGTCAAACCCTTCGGTGAACCAGTTGTAGATCTCGGACAACGTATTGCGCGCTTCGTGTTGCTTGCCTTGGTGTTGCCAGAGGCGGGCGAGGCTGACGGTGGCACGTAATTCCCAGGACTTTGCCTGCTGTCGCTGAGCAATCTCGATGGCCTTGTGAAAACACGCTTCGGCTTCCGCTTCCGCTTGGGTGCTAGGTGCTGGGTGCTGGGTGTTGGGGTTTTCGGACGCCGGACCCCGGACGCCGGACTGTAAGACTAATTTTCCCTTGAGTCGATACAACTCGGCCTCGTAGTAACGCTCCCCAGTTTTATCCACCGTAGCTAGTGCCTCGACCAGCGTGTTCAATCCTTCCTCAGCCTGTCCCACTTTCTCGTACCCCTCTGCCAGGAGCGCAAGATAATGCGGCCGTGCATTCTCTGCTCCTGTGGCCCGGTGGGCGGCTAGACCCTGGCGTATCTGTGCCACCCCTGCCTCTGCCTGGCCTTGCTCAACCAGTGCCCAGCCGCGGCGGATGGTTCCTTGCGCCGCGTACTGCGCAAACCCTTGATCGGTTGAGAGGGTAATGAGCGCCTCAGCACGTTCTTGGGTCGCCCGTCCCTCTCGACGGAGTTGGTGGAACCCAACAGCAAAAGAGAGGACGGCAGCGAGGTTGAAAGGGCGAGCCAGCTCGTGGGCCAGGGTAAGCGCCCGTTGGTTCTGTTGTAGGGCTTGGTCGGGATAGCCCAAAAACCACAAGGTCCAGGCCAACCAGGTAGAGATACCTGACCCAGGGTTAGCAAGCCCAAGATACAAGGCTGAGCGGTGCTGCTGGGGATCATAGAGGGCAGTGGCCTGCTCGAAGTGTGTTTGGGCCATAGCAACCTCGCCAAGCAGGAACAAGCTGCTTCCTAGGCCAATGTGGGCTTGGAGGAGAAGAAGGGGGTCGTGCATACGCCGGGCCAGGCTAAGTAGCTGCTCCGACAGCTCGCGGGCGAGCTGATGCTCTGCGCGGATGATATAAAACGTTCGCAGCCCAAAGAGGACGGGAAAGAGCTGAGGGGTTTCCCCCACCTGCTGGCAGAGTTCGCGCGCCCGAGTGTAGACTTGTTCTACTTCCGGGGCGGTATACCCCCTGGTAGCCATCAACGCCGGGCCGAGGGTGAGCTGCAGCGTGAGCTCCCGCTGGATACGCTCAGGGGTATCCGGCAGAGTCTTGAGCAACTCCAGGGCAGCGGTCAACTGACTGATGGCTTCCGCATACGCCGAACGCTGCACCGCTTGCTGCCCAGCCTGCTGAAGGTATTCCACCGCCTTCTGCGTGTTGCTGCTGCGCGTGTAATGGTTAGCCAACTCACCATAGTGGTCTTCTAACCGAGAGTGATAAATAACTTCGATCACCTGTGCGGTGCGCTCGTGCAGCACTTTGCGCCGTTCAATCAACAAAGAGTTGTACGCGACTTCCTGCGTCAACGCATG
>JACQEL010000750.1 GCA_016200595.1 Deltaproteobacteria bacterium | reverse complement strand
GGGGTGCCGTTACAGATTCGCGTGGGGCTCAACACCGGCGAAGTGGTGATGCGCGCGATCCGCAAAGATGACCTACACGCGGACTACACGGCCATTGGGCACTCGACGAGTTTAGCGTCACGCATGGAGAGTCTGGCCACGCCGGGCTCAATTGTGGTGAGCGAGCAGACGTACAAACTGGCCGAGGGGTATTTTGAGTTCAAGGCCTTAGGGGCCGCCAAGGTCAAAGGGGTGAGTGAGCCGGTGCAGATCTATGAAGTGGTCGGAGTCGGGCCACTGCGCACGCGGCTGCAGGTGGCAGCGCGGCGCGGGCTGGTACGCTTCGTGGGCCGGCAGAGCGAGACAGACCAACTGCGCCGGGCTCTGGAGCACGCCAAGGCGGGGCGTGGGCAGATCGTGGGGGTGATGGGCGAGTCCGGGGTGGGCAAGTCGCGGCTGTTCCATGAGTTTGTAGGGGCATACGGTAACACCCCGCTCTTGCTACGCTTGGAGACGTTCTCCGTGTCGCACGGCAAAGCCTATCCCTATCTGCCGTTGATCGACCTGCTGAAGAACTACTTTCAGCTCACCCCACAAGACGAGGAGCGCAAACGGCGCGAGAAGGTGGGCGGCAAGGTGCTCATGCTCGATCGGGGGCTGGAAGACACGCTGCCCTACCTCTTCACCCTGTTGGGCATCGCGGAGCCGACCGCGTCATTGGCGCAGATGGATCCGCAGATTCGCATGCAGCGCACCTTCGAGGCCATCAAGCGGCTACTGGTGCGCGAGAGTCTCAACCAGCCCCTCCTCCTGATCTTCGAGGATCTGCACTGGCTGGATACGGAAACCCAGGCATTTCTCAGGTTGTTTGCGGAGAGTATAGCCTCGGCGAAGATCGTGTTGCTGACCAATTACCGGCCCGAGTACACGCCTGAGTGGGGCAACAAGACCTATTTCTCTCAACTGCGGCTTGATCCCTTGCGGCCAGACGCTGCACAGGAACTCCTCACCACTCTGCTGGGCAATGACACAACACTCCACCCACTCAAACGGGTCATCTTGGAAAAGACCGAAGGCAACCCCTTCTTCATGGAAGAGATCGTGCAGGCGTTGAGGGAGCAAGGGGCATTGGTACGCGAGGCTACTGTGGGGGTGGGGTTGAGACCCGCTCCCACCTTGAACCTCAGCGAAACACGTATTCCTACGACCGTCCAAGGGGTGCTAGCCTCCCGCATTGACCGGCTGCCAACCGCGGAAAAAGCCCTGCTGCAAACGCTGTCCGTGATTGGCAAAGAGTTCCCCTTCAGTTTGCTTAAGCACGTCGCGGACATGCCCGAGGCCGAGCTGCACAGGAAGTTAGCCCACCTCCAGGCGGCAGAGTTCATCTATGAGCAGCCGGCCTTTCCCGAAATGGAGTACACCTTCAAGCACGCCTTGACCCAGGAAGTGGCCTACAACTCCCTATTGATTGGGCGACGCAAGCTTCTCCATGAACAAACAGGACAAGCGATCGAAGCATTGTATCACTTCCGGTTAGAAGATCATTACGAGGAGCTGGCGCATCATTACGGTCGCAGTGACAATACGGGGAAGGCCGTGGATTACTTATATCTAGCTGGTCAACAGGCGGTACAGCGGTCGGCCAACGTAGAGGCGGTCAGCCACCTCACTACTGCCCTAGAGTTGCTCAAGAGTCTACCGGACACGCCTGAGCGTGCCCGGCAGGAACTCGCGCTACAACTCACTTTAGCCATACCTCTGCGGGCTACCAAAGGCACTGCAGCCAGAGAAGTAGAACAAGCCTACATCAGGGCGCGAGACCTCTGTGAGCAGGTAGGAGAGATTCCTCAGCTCTTCTCTGTATTGTCAGGGTTACGGCATATGTATTCCGGCCGGGGAGAGCACCAGGCCGCCCGAGAGTTGGGGGAGCAACTCCTCAGTGTGGCTCAACGCCAGCAGAACCCTGACCTCCTTTTAGAAGCCCACCGGACGGTGGGAGCAATCTTAATGTGGAGGGGAGAGTTAGTCTCAGCCCGAGAACACGCAGAGCAGGTCATTGCTCTCTACAATCCTCAACAGCACCGTTCTCACGCCTTCCTTTATGGAGGAGATCCAGGGGTGATGAGTCGATCCGCTATGACCCAAATTCTCTGGCTTCTCGGTTATCCGGACCAAGCTCTCAGAAAAAGTCACGACGCACTCAGCTTCGCCCAAGAGGTGTCTCATCCCTATAGTCTGAGTGTCGCGCTGAGTTTTGCTGCCCGGCTCCACCAGTTCCGCCGGGAAAGACTGCTGGTCCAAAACCGAGTAGAAGCGGCAAGTGAGATCTGTAGGGACCAGGGATTCCCCATCTTCCTGGCGATCATGAATATCTTTCACGGCTGGGTACTCGCCGAACAAGGGCAGGGAGACGGAGGAATTGAGCAGATACGCCAGGGCATAGCTGCCCTCCAGACTGCAGGGGGTGGATTGCTGTCGTATCACCTTGGACTGTTAGTCGAGGGGTATAGGAAAGTCGGGCGGACAGAGGAGGCGCTCACGGTGCTAGCCGAGGCGTTGGCAGCGGTAGATAAAGGGGGAGAGCATTTCTACGAGGCGGAGCTGTATCGGCTGAAGGGAAAATTAGTCTTACAGTCCGGCGTCCGGGGTCCGGCGTCCGAAAACCCTAACACCCAACACCTAGCCCCCAACACCCAAGCGGAGACGGAAGCCGAAGCGAGCTTTCTGAAAGCTATCGAGATCGCTCGCCGCCAGCAGGCGAAGTCGCTAGAGCTGCGGGCAGTGACGAGCCTGAGCCGCGTGTGGCAGGGCCAGGGCAAGAAGGAAGAAGCCCGGCAGAGGTTGGCGGAGATTTACCACTGGTTTACGGAAGGATTTGACACGGCGGATTTGCGGGAGGCGAAAGTCTTACTGGATGACCTTGCGTAGGCAGGGCGCTTTCAGTCTGAGAGATCTTCCAATCGTGTCCACCCTCGGTGTTCTCCACTCTTCACACTCCTGTCGAACAGTTCCCAAAAGCGTTTGTTGTGCGAGAGGAGCAGCGCTTCTAGATCGGTCTCCTCAGTCACCGGCAGAAGGACAGCACAGGGTTTCCCATTCCTGGTAATGACGACTGAACCGGTCTCCGGTAGGTCCGCAACGACCTGGTTCAGCTTGGCTTTGACTGCGCGAATGGTTTCAATTTTCATAACTCGAATTGCCGAAGGGCATCAGCAGAAAGACGGACTCCCCACACTCTTCTTCTGTAGTCTCAATTGAGACCCCTCGCAAGGATGTTTCTATTTGCGTACAATCTGCGGCGATCCGCAAGCAAACCGAGGAAAGTCTATGCAGTGTCCCCAATGTGAGGGCGACAACAAGGCCGGACGAAAGTTTTGCGCCGCGTGTGGTCATGCGCTCCCCAGCTCGTGTGCTCAGTGCGGTTTTCTCAATGACCCGGGTGATCGTTTCTGCGGCGGCTGTAGGGCTGCGCTAGTTCCCAGTTCCACGTTTCAGGTTCCCGGTTCCCAGTCCCCAGACGCCGGACCTCGGACCTCGGACCTCGGACTGTCTTCACCCCAGACTGCGGACCCCGGACACTGGACGCCCCCGCATTTAGCCGAGCGTATCCGAGTTGAGCAAGCCGCCCTGGAAGCCCGCGGGGCTACCGAGGGCGAGCGCAAAACCGTGACCGCCCTCTTTGCCGACATCACGAACTCCATGGGCCTCATCGAAGACCTCGACCCCGAAGAAGCCC
>JACQEL010000733.1 GCA_016200595.1 Deltaproteobacteria bacterium | reverse complement strand
TTGTTCAAGTGGCAATTGAGAGAGTTGTTCCCGGATTTCCGTCTCAAGCGTTGGATTCATCATGGATGCAGTCCTCTCATACAGCAAAGACGCCTACCGTCGGATTTTTTTATTTTTACCATTTCTCCATTCTCGCGGTCAGCATTGACTTCATTCTTACGAAGGTCAGTTGTATCCTTGTTGCTCTTGCCAATGTTACATTTCTTGCACAGCGTCTGCAGATTGCCAATGTCATCGCTGCCTCCCTTTGAACGAGGCATGATATGGTCAACTTCCAGGGTAATCCCTTCTTCTTTTACGAGCGCCCGCAACTACAACACGTCCAGTTGTCTCGCGCTAAAACGGCCCACCAAGTGCTAGCACGCACGTAGGTGTAACTATCGAGTTCCGGTATCTCGGGTATTTCCTCATTCTCTTCCTGCAGCTCTTCTTCGTTTTCCTCATCCGGCTCCTGCGCAAGGTGCCACTCTTTGAGCTTGTTGAGCATTGCGGGCAATCGGGACGTTTCTCCTTCCCCAAGGGAGTTGAACGCATCCAGTAGAGGATAGAGCGCCGCAAAGCATAAGACGGATTGCCATAAACCTCTGTCCAGGCTGACTGGAAAGTAATACGTGGGGGAGTAGAACCAATTCGTATTGACGTCCTCTTTCTCGCCGACGAACGCATCTTTCAAGTCAATAAACTGAGCATCCCTGTCGTGGGAAATTTGATGGAGGCTCAAGATCGGTGAGAGAGCATCATAATTCGCTCTGTACAAATCGGCGACAGCAGAAAGAAACTCTGAACTGACATACTGTCTGAAAGGAAGAAGCTCGACATGGATCGATCCTTCAAAGTCGATATTAAAGGTGAGATAGGTTGGGTGAAGGCGGAATGCCTTTCCATCGCGCCGCCTAAACTTCAGTTCTCTGTTGACTATCCGCTTTCCGCTCAGTCCGATATGCACCCAGTGAAAATCTCGATTCTCGCCAGACTTTGGTCTGTTGCTCGGATAATAGACGAAGGTCATTTTCTCATACGGATTCACATCGTAAATTTCCTGGATCAGCTCCAAGGTAAAGCGGAGCAAGATTTCCAGGCGGGGAAAGAAATAATTCTGCACCGTAGCGATGCGAGTCTTGGTGTCAGGGATTTTGAATATCTCAAGATCCTTCAACTCAAAGACTACGTCATCTATTGAGGTTTGCTTCATGGATATGGTGAAACCTCAGTACAAGAGGAAAACATCTAACGTAGATCGCTCAACCGTTGCGGACTGTGTAGCAGGACGCAATCGGTTTGCAGCGAAAAGTTAGGCCGCTCTTCTCTGAGCAGCACTTATCCTTACCATCTGCGCAAGATCGTACTGCCGAACCTTCTGCTCTTCAAGATTTTTATTTCTCTGCCTCACCAGCGTGATTCTACTAATTCAAGAACGTCCCCTATTTCCCCGAATTATCGCCAAGCTGGCGGAGGTTCTGGAGGCGTGTCTCGCACTCCTCAAGTGCCGTGATCCCCAGCACTGGCGCTGCAGCGTGAGCAATTCCGGCCATGGTCTCCCCGACGAGCAAGAACAGCCCCCCGAGTTCATCGAGAAGCGGCTCCGTAATGAGAGCTTGAACGTTGCCGGAATCGTCTACTTCGTAGTGTTGGTCAAGGTCTGCCACGGTGGAGTGAACCGCTCCGCAAAGAAGTGCGTATCCCGTGAGGTACAGATCTTCCAGGCCCGCCTTCTGCGCCATCTCTCGGACCTGCGGCTGGCGCGCGCCAACTTCGGCGATCTTAGCCTCAGCTCGTTCCAATATCGCCTTGAGTTCAGATTCGTCCAAGAGTGCCTTTGATGCCGGGTCCTTCACTTGCGACAAATATTTGGCTTTCTTCTTTCGATCGACTTCGTGAGCATCCAGAAACGCCAGCGCTGCTTCGTAGTTGCTGGCGCACGCGCTGAGATTGAACAGCTCCTCCATCGCGCAACGCATCAGCGCCTTCGCTGAGGAACCCATTCCCCGCTCGAGCAGCAGGACCACGGCTTGGCAGTGCGCCAACGAGCGCACATACAAGGCTCCGCATGTGACTTCTTGGGCATGCTCTTGGCGAATGTTGAACCGGTACTGTGCCTCAGTCAGCAGCCGATTGAGAGGACGGATCTCTGAAAGCCAAGGCGCGTATCTTCGTCGGACTACAGTGACCACAACTTCGCCTTCGTCGGACAAGAACCCCTCTTCCGCGAGTGTACTCATAGACAATTCGCCTCGTCGGGCTAACACGATTTAGGCCGCTACCCCTGTTGCTATTAGCAGAAGCAAGTTTCTGTTAGTAGAGGCAAGGTTCTATAGGTAGAAACCGACATGTTTAGAGATCTATAAACCCTCGGGCTTCTATATCTAGAAACCTGTGCCCTGCACAATCTGACTACCCTGGGTCCGGCATGTGTGCCTCAGCGGTCTGAGGACTGGACAGAGAGTACGGAGATATGAGAAATCAGAGAGTAGATCTCGTAGCCTCCTAAGCATGGCAACTGCGGTCTTGTGGCCTTGCCTTCGAGAAAGAGAGAGGAACAATGAAATTCGGCTTCATGGAAGATTTCCGTAACCCGCAACCCTGGCGACGGCCATATCCAGAACTGTATCGCGCGCTCACTGAACAAATCGTCCGAGCCGAAGAACTCGACTACGACAATGTCTGGCTTACCGAGCACCATTTCACCGAAGACGGCTACAACCCCTCGCTTCTGCCTACTGCCGCAGCGCTTGCCGCCCGCACCAGCCGTATGCGTATCGGGACCTTTGTCTTGCTCCTGCCATTCCAGCATCCCGTGCGAGTTGCCGAGGACGCGACCTGTGTGGATATTCTCTCGAACGGGCGCTTCGATCTCGGCGTGGGGCAAGGGTACTCGTACAAAGAGTTTAATGCCCTGGTTATGCGGCGCGAGGAGCGCTCGGCCCGTCTGCGTGAAGGGGTGGAACTGATCCAACGCTTGTGGAACGAAGAGCAGGTAACGTTCTCCGGCAAGTTTACTCAGGTCAAAGACCTGACACTGTCACCCAGGCCCGTCCAGCAGCCGATGCCCCTGTGGATCGGCGCGCGGGCTGAAAAGGCCACGCGTCATGTCGCGCGCCTGGGATGTCATCTCATGGCGACACTCGGACCCGACCCAGCCCCGTGGTACATCGACGCTTTGCAAGAAAATGGGCGGAATCCAGCCGACTTCAATATCGCCCAACTGCGCCTCGTCTATGTCGCGGAGACCGAGGATCAAGCCTGGGAGGACACCCAAGAACATCTGCACAGTATGATGGAGTTCTATGGCGAGATTCTGACCGAAGCGAAGGATGCTCCAGGAGACGAAAATATCTGGCCGTTCAAACATCCTCGAGAAATTCGTCACTCCTCGTTTGGTCGAGCTGTGATGATCGGCACTCCTGACCAGGTCGCACGTAAGATAGAGCAGTTCTGTAAAGATTTTCGCTGCACCCACTTCATTATGAGCACACAACTACCAGGCATGGATCCAAGAAAAGGAACGCGAGCACTAGAACTGTTCGCCAAGGAAGTGATGCCGAGTTTTAGGAAGACGTAGAGCGTAAAACGTAAAAAGGCAAAGCTGGAAGGGCAAACCTTCTCTTTTCATCTAAATCAAAACACACGACA
>JACQEL010000732.1 GCA_016200595.1 Deltaproteobacteria bacterium | reverse complement strand
CAAGGGTAAACTGTCCATGGCTGCCTCCAGGGACGGGTCGTTTGGTCACTTCCCACCTTGGGGCAACCAGGGCGCGCAGAGCAAGGGCTCTGCGCGCCCGTCACACACATTCGCTCTGATCAAAAAACCGGGAACTACAGGTATAGGAGGATAACCTATGGCAACCATCGCGAACAGTGGTAGAGAAGACGCCTACCCTAACACGCCGGTCGCAGTCGAGCAGCCGAGCACACTGCAGGTGGTGCCCTACACCATCTGGGACACAGTGTGCAGTAAGACGTTCGCCATCGGCGCAATGGTCGGCGCTGCGCTCATGTACGCCTGGATCCGTGTCGCCCAAGCCTACTTGAGTGAGAACGGTGGTCAGGAAACTGACCGGCCGTTCTAAGCACAATCAACTGTGTGACCAGGAGGGCCTTCGGTGAACGCTGAAGGCCCTTTGTTTTTCTACAACACCCGACACAGAGGAGAATCAGCATGTTGGAAACTCTCAGCAACTGGTGGAACAACAACAAGGACGAGGTCGGCAAGTGTGTGATCATCGCGGTCGGTGCCCTCGTTTGGTACGTCGGTCGCGAGTTGATGTACCAGCAACGGCTGCCGTTTGTGGCTGGGGGCGATCAGTCGCAGCGCCTGGAGCACGACGGGCAGACCACCTTGCCCAAGGAGGCATGATGGAACCCGAAACAGAAGAACAGACGTCGCAAGGGTGGAAAACCATCCTGCTCGACGAAGCCCTGTGGCTGTTGCGCACTTTGGGCATCGTGTCACTGTCCCTGGCGATCGGACGTGTCATCACCTACCGCATGCCGTGACTGTGAGTGGTATGTGGATCGGGGCAGCTACGCCTTCGAGCCACAGTGCGCGGCGCTGGTGAAATTGGAAGAGTCACCCGACGATTTCACCACCAGTGTCTCGGAAGTCAAACGACTCATGGAACTTTCCTAAAACCAGCGTTTCGTCCACCAACACCACAAACCAAAGCTCAATCGATAGAGGGGAGCAGCCGGCAGAGGCTCGTTCCCCGTTTTGTTTTTACCCTACCCTCTGAAAGGACCCGACTTATGTACGAGCTCAAAATTATTCGAGAACGCCGTGAAGGCTATGGCGCCCGCAAACAATTCCGTCATGCCCACGACATTTATGAAACCTTCCACAACCGCTTTGAGCGGGCAGACCGTGAGGAATTTATTGTCCTCTTACTCGACGCCAAGAATAAACTGCTGGGCTTCCATGTGGTCAGTGTCGGCTCCCTCACTGCCAGCGTGGTCCATCCCCGGGAAGTATTCAAAGTCGCCATATTAGGCAATGCCGTGGCCCTCATTCTTGTTCATAACCATCCCAGCGGAGATCCTTTGCCCTCGGCCGAGGATGTAGCCATTACCACCCGCCTGTGTCAGATCGGCGAGGTGCTAGGCATCAAAATCTTGGATCACGTCGTTATTGGTGAAGGTCGGTATGTCTCGTTTGTCGAGGACGGGTACCTACAGGGGCAGATTACGGGAGCACAGCAGGTGAGCCCGAGGCCATAAAAGCAGCCTGTCGTCCTCTTCCTTTTGTCCCTTGTTCAACCATTATCTCGCCGCAGCAGGCCTAGAGTCCTCCTCAGTTGTGTGGCTCTTTCTGTGGTCTTACTCGTGGTGTGCTGCTTTCCTGAAAGGAGTGTTGTAATGAGTCTCAAAATCTACTGTGCTGGTCCGGTTGGTCCTGAACACTGGCGCGCAACCATCGTCAAGCCTGCCCTATTGCAGATCAGTGCCCAGGAGATTGCTACTATGCTGGCTACGGAAGAGGACTTCCATTGGCCCATTCGTCTAGGCGCCATCTTCCGCCGCTTCGACTACGTCGGCCCGTACTTCATTGACCCCACGCTGAGCGAAGCCGCCGATGACTATATGCTAATCTCGGCTATCGAGGAGGCGGATGTGATCTTTGCTTACTTGCCGACTAAGGCAGAGAATACCCGCTGGGGGATCGAATTGGGCTACGCGGCCGCTTTGCAGAAACGAATTTGGGTGAGCACGCCCTCCGCCGACGAGCGTCACTCTACCCTCAGCGGCTCCTTGCTGGTGAATCTCTCCACCAAGGTGACTCTCGAGGCCTCGGATCCAGCTACCGCGCTATGGACCTTCTTGCAGCAGGAGGGAGCGTTCTGCCAGTCGCCCCTAGAACTGCTATTCTGGAAACAGCTGCGCCGCCTGGATGCTGGCTGGGTGACGCAGTATCCGGTCAAGCCCTATGCTTTGGACTTCGCTTTGCCTGCGTGCAAGCTGGCGATTGAACTCGATGGGCACGAGTTCCACAAGACCAAGGAACAACGGACTCATGATGCACGCAAAGACCGCTTTCTCAGTAAGCGGGGATGGACGGTGCTCCGCTTTACTGGGACTGAGGTCTATAGTGACACTAAGCGGTGTGTAGCCGAGGTCCAGGACCTCATGCAGCGAGTGAAGAACTCGCCCGACCCTGCTCCCCTTCGTTTGCTCCCTTCCTAATTCACCTCTCTTCTCTTTCCCATCCTTCCTTATCCTCCACCTTTTTTCTCTCCAATTCTCTCTTAGCTTCCACTGGATTCTTTCCTGCTGCGCCTCGGGCTTTATGCTTGAGGCGCTTTTTGTCTTTCTGCGTCTGCTCCTCGTCCAGCCTTCCCTGGCGCCTGCTTGCGTTGGAGAGGCTGGCGGGTCAGTTTCGCCGGCCTGTATGGTCAGCAGAGCACTCGTCTGCCCGTACGAAAGAAACGAAAGAAACGAAAGAAGTCCCCTGCAGCCGACCCTTTCTTCGTTTAATTCGTTTCTTTCGTCCCTTACAGCTTTTCTGTCTTGAGTCGATAGCTCTAGTACGGGGAAGGAGGCATCGCCATGGCCGACCTCCCATATGACCCAGCGCAAGAGAAAGATCATCTCTGTGCTCCCCACGGTACCCGTATTCTTGTTTCTCGTCCTGTGATTGCCTGCGGCGTAAGTACTGGGGTGAGGTCCTTGCAGGGCAAGACAGGAGACGACGATGACGCATCCCTTTGATCCTGGCTACGGCACCGAACCCTTTCGCACGCTCTGTGCTGAGTACCCGGACACCGACGTCTATCCGCCCGCACGGTTTCGGGTCGAATGGGGCCCGATTTTTCATCGGGGGCGCCTCGACGGGTCCGCCCGCGTCCTGGTCATCGGCCAAGATCCGGCGCAACACGAGACCATCGTGCGCCGCATTCTAGTAGGAGAAGCCGGCCGCCGCCTCCAAGGCTTTCTCGCCAAACTCGGGATCACCACCAGCTACGTCCTGATCAATACATTTTTCTACAGCGTGTACGGCAGTGTCACCACGGCGGTGCGCAAGAAGCCCGAACTCATTGCCTATCGCCATCGCTGGCTCAATGCCCTCCTCATCGATCAACAGATCGAAGCGGTCGTGACACTGGGCACACTTGCGACCGAAGCCTGGCAGCTGTGGAAAGCTACTCCCCAGGGCCAAGCGACGAACGTTGCGGTGGCGGCCATCACCCACCCCACCCAGCCAGAAAGCTCGGCCAAGAATAACAAAACCAAGCTGGCCGCCGCCATTAAAGCCATGCTCAAGAACTGGAATGCCGGCCTCCAGCAACTCGCTCCTGCCATTCAACATCCCGACCAGGTCACCCCTCTGGTGCTCTATGGCGACGCCTTCCAGGACGGCGACCGGGTGTCGATTCCCGCTGGAGATCTCCCCGCGGGCCTGCCGGCCTGGATGCACGAGCAGGATGGCTGGGCCAGACGCGTCGGGACCGACGAGCAGAAGAAGCGGGCCAACATTACCATTACGGTCCCTAAGGGAGTGTTGTCGTGACGACGAAGCGCAGGCCGACGAGACGGAACGCGAAACCCCAGCCAATCGGCCCGTTGTCCTGTCCCCCGCTCGCTCTAAGCGGTCGGGTGGTGGTGATGGATGCCGCCTTTCACGTGGAGGAAGCTGGAGTGGTCTACATCGCCAAGGGGAGCATCGTCGCCCTGCGCGCTCGCACCCAACCACCACCTGCGGGCTTCGCGACGGTCCCAGTGATCGACACCGGTGGTACCCTGTTCCCCGGCTTGATCGAACTCCATAACCATCTGAGCTACAATGCCCTGCGCTTTTGGAACGTGCCTAGGGCCTTTCCCGACCGGGATCGGTGGGCAGCGATCGCCGAGTATCGCAAGCGTGTGAGTGGCCCCATGCAGGTAATCGGCCGCAGCCCCGGCCTGCTGCCGGCGCTGGTGCGTTACGTCGAGTGCAAGTGCCTATTGGGAAGAGTGACCACCAGCCAAGGGATCCAGCTGGCCAGTAACAGCGGGGTACGGCGCTTCTATCGCGGTACCGTGCGCAATGTCGAGCAGACCGATGAGGCGACGTTGCCCGAGGCGGTCACGCGGATTGCTGATGTGGAGGCCCGGGACGCGCAGCTCTTCCTCGCGCGGCTCAAGAAACAAACCTGCTTCCTCCTCCACCTGGCGGAAGGTATTGATGAGCGCGCACGGGAGCACTTCCTCGCCTTACACCTCAGCCCTGAAGAGTGGGCGATTACACCCCAACTCGCCGGGATCCATTGCGCAGGCCTGCAGGCGGAAGACTTCGATGTCCTCGCCCGCCAGGGGGGCGCCATGATTTGGTCACCGCTGAGCAACCTGCTCCTCTACGGCAAGACCGCCCAGGTCCAGGCCGCGAAGGCGGCCGGAGTCCGGTTGGGCCTCGGCAGTGACTGGTCCCCCACAGGCAGCAAGAACCTGCTAGGCGAGTTGAAGGTGGCGCGGCTCTACAGTGACGCGCTCGGCGGGGTCTTCAGCGATCGGGAGCTCGTGACCATGGCAACCCGCGGCGCTGCTATGATCCTCCAATGGGACCCGGTGATCGGCACCCTCGAAGCAGGGAAGCGGGCCGACCTCCTGGTGATCGAAGGGCAAACCGGCGATCCGTACGAGGCCTTGATCCGGGCAAAAGAAACGTCACTCCAGCTCGTGATGATCAACGGCATCGCCCGGTACGGGACACCGCCCCTCATGCTCCAGCTCAGTCCAGGCGGTGAGACCCTTCGGGTTGGGGGACACCCGCGCCAGGTTTTCCTGCAGCAGGTGACCGGGGATCCCGATGTGCTAGCCGTGGACCTGGGAGAAGCCCGGGACACGCTCACCGCTGCCTTGAAGGACCTGCCGAAATTAGCCAAGGAATTGGAAAAGCCACCCCGGGTCAGACGAGCGGCCGCTCCGGCTGTGCTTGACCGCCGCGAACCAGTTGTGTGGTCACTGGCACTAGACGAGATCCAGGATACCGGGGTCGATCTGCGCCCGCGTCTGCCCTTAGGACGGACGGGCCGGGTTACTGGGCCGCGACGCCTCATGGCCAAGGCAGCTTCTCCGCCACTGTCAACGGTGCTCGAATCATTACCGCTGGACGCCCTCACGGTTGCCGACGATGCGGATTTCTTGGAACGGATCATGAAGGAGCGGAATCTGCCTGAGTCGATCAAGCTGGGACTGCCGGCGCTCTACTGACAAGACGAGCAGCAGAGCCTCATTTCCATCAGAGGTTGTGGTGCGAGAGGAGCACGTCGGCCGCTCGAGCAAGCCACGATTGCTGTATACGCCCTGTGATGACCACCGGCTACAGGCAGTTGAGGAAGATCTGATGGCACAACGCTACCCGCTGGCACGATTCTCTCCTGTCCCGCTGACAGCTGTGGTCTGGGTCTCTGCCGGATCGTCACCCCGGACACCTTCGCAGATCTCGTGGTCTTCGATGACAAAGTCCTGGCACCCCTCAACGATACTATCCCGCCCCGTGACGTCTGGCAGACGCTGGCTTGTCCCTTCTGTGGCGCACGGCTTCTTAAGGACGGCAAGGTCCACACATTACAGTTTGGCTAGCTCTAGCCGATAGCTCCCTTTGAGTGAGGATGCCTACTGGGGCGGGGGCAAGGAGAGTGTCGATGGCCCCGGGGTCGGAGTGTCGCGCTCACTCTGATCCAGCATCTGCTCGGCGGCACTCATGCCTTCAATTAACTCCTGGAGGGGCAACTGGGCATATTTGAAGAGATTGACCTTCTCGTCCAGTACCCGCCACGCCCTCACGTACTTGCGCGCGTGACGCGCGGGTTGCACAAAACCCAGGACCGATACGCACACCGCCCCACTAATCCCGGCCACCTTGACCAGGGAGGGATTGTCGCTCGCCGCTGCGGCGATCGCGGCGGCGAGTACCCCCCCAATCCCACAGAAATAATGGCACAGCGTGCACCCCCAAGCCGTGTAGAACCACCCCTTGAGCCGCTTCTTCACTTCCTCGGGCACGCGGGGGGGAACCTCGGGGGAAACCTCTAGTGGAACATCTAGGAAAACCTTTGTTTGACTCATGTGTCCCTCCGTCTTGACGTATTCCTGGGCTTCGCCTGCCTTTCTCAACCAGCCACCACCGCCCCTACTCGCCGCTTCTAGCACCTCCACCGGCTCACCGGCAAGCCGTGGCTTCGTCCCCCCCTGGCGGGAGCGCATGCCTGCACGACGGTATCGGGACAACCATCGCGTGTTGGTTGTCGTACCTCTTGGCGGGGGAGCAGCCGCACATTGAGGGCCTTTTGCCCAGCCTTGTCTAGCGAAGGCACCTCGTGTCCATCCAAGGTGAGCTTGACGGCTCCGACATTGCCCAAGCTGAGCGTAAATCCCGTCTTGGCTAACCACTCCTGAGATTGGCCAGGAGCTAGGAAGACTCTTTTCATCGGGTGCCCATCAATAGTGACCTCGCTCCACGTCTTGGCTGTGGCTCGGACGCGAAGACGATGGAGAGCACGGCTCGGCAACGGCTGCGACTGGAGAGGCGGGTGCACCACTGGCGACTCAACCTGGGGGGGAGATGCTGTGGACGGCTTGACCGGCAGTGCGGCAGTGACGGGAGGCGATACTGTGGGCGGGAGAGAAAAGGGCTTGGACTGGTCTGCATCACCCGGAGAACCAGAGAGCGCGAGAGCAGAGGAGGAAGCGGAGAGTGGTGTCCAAGCTTCCGGCGCAGGTGGAGGGCCAGAGGATGCGGACAGAGGTGTCTCTGCATGCCCTGTGGGCCGTACCGCCCCTGTCTGCCCGCTATAGTGGCCCACGACAGCCAAACTCCCGAGCGTAAGTAGAAGTAGGAGTGTCCCGCGGGAGAATCGAGACTGCAGTTCAGGGGAGGAGATGAGCAAGAGGGGTAGACGCGCGCCCCTGCCGACTTTTTGCTCCACCACGGGCAGCTTCTCCACCTCCGTAATGAAGTCCGTCAGAGCTGAGCCCAGCTCTAACTGCAGAAATGCAGCGTAGCCTTGCAAAGGAGCGATCAGGTACATCGGATCGGGCACGACCCGCTCATTGCCTGCCCCTTCGAGGAGCTGGAGATAGGGAAGTGGGATATGCGTGCGCTGCTCGACTTCCAAGAGAGACAGATTTCGGCGTTCTCGTTCTTGCCGCAAGAGATGGCTCATCCGCTCTCGCCCCCCAGCTTCCTTTAGTGCGTTATCGTAACGGGGTGAACTCTCACTAAGGCAATCTCCACTCTTGCCATTCTTCTTTGATGTCAACATCCTCCACCTCCTCAGCAGCCTCCACCTCGTGTGGCAACCGGAGGGGAAGTTGCCTCTCCGGCTTGTGGCTCTAGTCCGCTCGCCGTCTTAGTCGGTTGAGCCTAGGCGCGCACTCGACAGTTTTTACCATAGAACAATAACACGATTACAGTATCCCTTAAATCAGCGCGTAGTGCCAGCCGGGCGCGTCACAGCAGGCGCGAGCAGATCCAGCTTTCGTCAGAGAGCTGCCTGTGAGAGTAACGTCCCGTTTCCTTACTGTCCAGGTGACTACCGGTATGTTGGTGAGTGCTGCTAGGAGCACGCCCATAGCTGCCACACTTACATAGCCTTCGTTCTGTGCTTGACGGGCGATTCAGAGAAGGCATAAACCTTGGCTATGCTACCTGCGTCTGGAGGGCTGGGCGTCTCCTGGCTCGTGGGGATGACGGTGCTTCTGCTGCTGGGTGGCTGCGCCCGCACGGTCAGCCGCCGACAGAGTTCTGCTGGCCTCAGCAGCCCTAGCCTCGGCCAACCTCAATCTGGGCAGCTTGGGGTTGCCTCCTGGTATGGCCCTGGATTTCATGGCAATCCCACGGCCAATGGCGAGATCTATAACCAGAATGCGCTGACGGCTGCCCATCCCACCCTGCCGCTGGGCACGCAAGTGCAAGTGACGAACTTAGCCAATGGGAAGTCGGTGCAAGTGCGCATTAACGACCGCGGCCCGTATATCCATGGCCGGGCGATTGATCTGTCCCGTGGTGCAGCACAGAAGCTGGGCATGGTGAAGCCAGGGATTAGCCGGGTACGGATTAAAACTCTCTCAAGTCCCCGCTCGGCAGACCGCCGTGTCGCTACCGGTCGCCAGCAGGGGCGGCTCTCTTCGCAGACGCGCCGAGGGAGAAGCCCCCAGCCCCAGGAAATACCCCTGAGAAGACTCGTAGCGACCATTTGGCCATTCTAAACAGACTCCTGCTGCCGTTCAGGGTTTATGGAAGCGAATCCCCGTTTGCAAGATTTTGGGCGAACGCATGAGGGCAAGTAATGACCATCAAGGGAAGCAATGGGGAGGCCTGGAGCCCGACCAGAAAAAAACGAGGAAAGATTCAGTAATTTGCTGTCGCATTGAATGGCGAGGAGACTTTCCCTTCATCCGAGCTGAGACATGGGATTGGTCTTTCCTTTTCCTGCTTTTTGCGCTTTCTTAGTGCTGGTAGCAGCCGCTCTTCCACCTGCTAGAGTCGCTCTCTAGTGCAGCCCAGGCCACAGCGGCCCCGAGCAATTGATCGAATTGGCGAGTCTCTTCCCAGTGGCTTGTCTGCAAGCGCACCACCAGATCGAAGAATTCTTTGCATTACTCGAGGGCGCCTTTGGTCTGGTGCGAGCGGCTCATCGGGTTGCCTATGCCTTGCCGATTCACTGGCAGTTGATAGCCTGATTCTTTTCGCTGGGAGTCGCGTGTACAGTGGCTCGCTTGCTACACTCGCTACTCTTGCTACTTTTCGGCCGTCGAGTAGCGGAAGTAGCAGGAGTAGCAACGACTCTCACATAGATATGCCACTGGGGTCTAGACTCTGCCACAACTACAACTGGTAGGGAGATAACCGCGAAGGTCGCTTACCACCGCTCATTTGACGCGCTTTATTTTCACGGGGGAGCTTGCCAAAGAAGATACCAATGGTATCTTATGATTATGACCCGAGACGAGCTAAAAGCACTGCGCGCTAGACTAGGCCTCACGCAATATGAGCTGGCAGAGAAGGTCGGTGTTGCGCGCAATACCATCAACCGCTGGGAGATGGGAATCCGGCGTATTCCCGAGCCCGTGGCGCGGTTGGTGGACTACTTAGCAAAGGAGGTGAGAGCCGAAACACAGATAAAGACTCAGAGGCCCACAAGGCGACAGGTTAAGAAGTGATCGGCTTACTGATCTGTCTAGTAGAAATCAGCAATGCCTGGAAAGGAGAAAGAAGTATGCAAGAACAACGCATAGAAAAACATCTCTATGAGCGACGTTACCAGATCGCCACAGGCGAATGGTCGCGTGCTTACTACGTTCGCTTAAAAGACTGGAAAGGCGTAAGGCGTGTCTGGCCAGCTGGTAATAATCTTAAGACGGCTCGAGCAAAACGAGCGGAGTATGAGCATCGCAACGCACTGAGGGAAGACTTCGATAGAGACAAGGTACAGGGCATGACCCCCGCACAGTGGGGAGAACGATACCTGAAGACATATGCTAAAGAGAAAAGGTCGCTTGTAGATGACATCCGACACGTCCAGCATCTCTGTCGAGTCTTAGGAGACAACATCCTCCTTTCTAAGATTACCCGTGCTCATGTGGAGCAATTCAAACAAACTCGGAAGGCGGAGGCGCATCGAGGACGACTAGTTTCCGAAGCAACTATAGACCGAAGTCTCGAAGTCTTTCATCACATGCTCCGACTTGCAGAGGACGAGGGAATTATCGAAAAGGCTCCCCGCGTAGTCCTATTCCGACCGGACAACGCCAGAGAACGAGCACTCACCGGAGAAGAGTATCAACGACTCTTGGAGGTCTCATTCCTTCATCTTCGGCATATCGTCATCTGCGCCTATGAAACTGGTATGCGAGCGGGAGAGATCTCAAAGCTGACCTGGGACAAGACAGACCTGAAAGCGGGGCTTATTCGCCTTTCGGCGGAAGATACCAAGACCAACGCAAAGCGCGTAATTCCCATTTCTCCGGCCTTATACGAGGTATTAGAAATTATCCGCAAAGAAAAGGTCGTCTCCCTCACCGGACACGTCTTTACGTGGCAGGGAAAGCCATTAGGCCGGCAAGGATGGTACCGCTCATGGAAGACAGCGTGTAGGAAGGCCGGACTTGAAGGCGTGCGTTTTCATAATATCCGGCACACCTTTGTGACTAGGAAGGTCAAGGAAGGATGGGACTACAAGCGGATTATGGCCATTACTGGCCACAAGACCTTTGCTACATTTCAACGGTACAACAACCCGAGTGAGGAGGATCTCAAGGAAGTCGTACAGAGCCCGAGAAAGATTGCTGGCTGAACGAATAAACTTTCCCACACCGTGCACACATGAATATCCACAAAATTGCTCTTCTTGTTAAGTTGGTATTTTTACTGATAAATTTTGCATACTAATTTTCTGCTGTACGGGTCAAGTCCCGTCTCCGGCATAAGAAAATCAATAACTCACAGGAGTAGGAAAACTTCGTTTTCTAAGGACTTTGAGACAAAACCCCTGGATGAATTTTGTAAGTGCTTGTCAGACCATGAGATATGCTCAGTGCGGTCAGAGTTTTGTCTCGTAATCCTAAGCAATCTTTCGCGACTTTGTCAAAACTTTGCCAGTTTTTTCTCCAGCGGGACTATTGTGCGGGGAGTCCCCTGGTTTGCTTGCTGCAGGGCAGCAAGCTTGACCACACCTTCCGATAGCTCGGACTGCTCATGAACAAATCGGTCGTGCGGGGGGTAGCCTGGATGGAGCGGAGCGGAATCCGGGAGGTGGGAGCGGGGAATCCCGGATTGCATCCGGGCTACTGCTCCGTTCGTGCGCGGCTCGATCAGCGCGCCCGGCGCTATGGGGTGCTCAGAAACAATAGCGTGCCAGCGGTGAACACTTTCGGTCTTGTGACCCACGAGCTTCATCGCCACAGATCGAGGCACACCCGCACGCTCTAGGTTCCGCATGGCGGTTCTCCGAAAGTCATGCGGGATGCGGCCTGGCAGGCCCCCAAGCGTGCCGTACTCCATAAGTCTTCTCTTTGTTTTGTGACGCGTCTCACGACCCCACCGAAGCGGCACGGTGCGTCAATGATTGTCGCCGAAGATGTCGTCCCGACGGCGCGCGCGTTCAGCGCCGTTCATCGTTTCTTCTCCCTGAGCGAGACGATACACGCGGGTGAAGGCGTAGTTTTGGAAGGCATTGGTAATACTCGTGCGAAAGCCCATCTCGTCTTGCATCTGATTCAAGGAGAATTTGGCGATGCGCAAGGCAAAAGGATCTTGTAAGGCAATGCGTTGGGCAAGCTGCATGGTTTCTGCTTCCAACTGCTCTCGTGGCACGACACGGTTGACGAGTCCCAAGCGCAGCGCCTCCTCTGCCGTCAGCCAATCGCCGGTAAACAGATATTCTTTCGCCTTGCGGAACCCAATGTCCCAGGCCAGACTCGCATACTGCACATGCGCTCCTGCCCAGCGCAGCGTGCGATCACAAAACTTGGCGTCGTCGGCTGCGATGATCAGGTCACACGCCGATGCCAACATCAGACCACCCATAATACAATAGCCCTGCACCTGCGCGAGAGTCGGTTTAGGAAAATCCCGCCAGCGCAGCGTGTTGTCAAGATAAAGATCACGGCCGCGTTTGTACTCTCCCGGCATTCCTGGAGCGTAGGGCCGACGGCGTTGATCCTCTTTTTCCTGCGGACTGCCGATATCGTGTCCTGCAGAAAAGTGTTTCCCTGCCCCAGCGACGATCACCACTTTGACCGCATCGTTCTCCGCCGCCTCCGCCAGAGCCTGATCAAACTCTTCCAGCATAAGGCGGCTCTGAGCGTTGAGCACCTCGGGCCGATTGACGGTGATCGTCAACACCGCAGCCTCCTAGGCCAGTTGTAACGTAGTGTACGACATATCTGTTCCCCCTTCTGTTAAATATGCAGCAGCAAAACCCTGAATATCTCAACCGTGATCGAGTGGCGCAGCAGTGTAAGTTTTGCAGGTGCGCCCTTATCATTTCTCCTGACACTTGCTATTACTGCAGGCGAGCCGTAAGAGATGGCCGCAAAGTTCTTGTGACGAATAACTGCCGTACGGGTTCAAGATTAGTTTCCAGCCTGAAGCAGGACTTAATGATTATTGACAACGGAGTGAACTATGGAACAACCACCACCCCAGCAGCAAAAACCTATGCGGCTTCTGACCGCGCAAAACGGCTTCATTTTGCACATCACCCCACGGACTCGACCCAAAGAAATAAAGATGGCCAAGTCCACTGGCCCGCATCTGATTTATGGCATTTCTTACACCTATCCGATACCGATGCCGGTCACATTGAGCAATTGAAGGGCACAGAAAGAGCGGTAAGCGTTCAGCCGTCAGCCGTCAGCTTTCAGCAAATACCAGTAGATTTCGCCGGCAGGCGACGCTTCCTCGCGCCAAAAGTTGGATACGACCTCTTATTGTCTCCTATCTGGCTGACTGCTGAAAGCTCATAGCTGAACGCTTACGAAGGCGCGAAACAGGACTTCGCCAGACCCACACGTGCAGGTCGGCTCTCGCGGGGAATTCCTTGCTTCTGCCAGCCCTCAATCTCCAGCCTTCATTCCTAATCCTAGCTTCCCTGGATTCATGATACCGTCCGGGTCGACACTGGTTTTTAGGGAACGCAGTACAGCCAAGCTGTTCCCCAACTCGCGCTGCATTAAGTGCCCCAGCCTGACCCCTACGCCGTGGACGTACTCGATCGATCCTCCTATGTCCTGGACGATTTGGTAAATCTCGTCGGTGGCCAGACGCATACTTTGAGCCGCATCATTGTCGCGGGTTTGCCGACAATAGAGAACCAGCGCATAGCACTCCGGCCAAATCCATACCCCTTCCTCACACAGAGAGACTGTGTGACTCTGGAGGCAGGTGAACACCCGCGGGCGAAAATCTAATAAGCGGGCCGCCGGAATCGCCATGTGCAGGAAATCGAACTGCGACTTCCCATAGGGGGTTTCCAGCCATTTCCCTTCGCGCAGTTCGGGATTCTGCGCCCAGCGATCAGCAATGGCATGACGAGTCGTCCAATATTCTTCAAGTTCGGCTGACGCGAGATCCCTTGCGCCAGAGGCGTGCGCGATACGGCGGGCTTCCGTACTCTGCGCTTCGACCTCGTGGGTCAGACCGTCAAACACCAACTTCAGCAAGGGCGGCTGCGACGCCGGTAAATCGCGACGGTCCTGTAGGTCCACCGGCCACGTATCAGCCGCAAGATCCATAGAGGTTGGCTGTACGCCGCGCCGCTGCATCTCCAGCAGCGCCTGAAAGCCAGAGGGAAAATCGGGAAAGGTAAAACCTATCAAGGTCCGCTGTTGCGGCTGGGGAAAAACTTGCAGTGTCGCTTCAGTCACGATCCCCAAGGTGCCTTCGGCCCCGATGAAGAGCCGAGTGAGGTCCGGGCCAGTCGAGCGTTTGCGCAGGGGTGGAGTACGAAGAACTTCGCCGGTCCCGAGCACGACCTCTAATCCAAGGACCTGCGCACTCATCGCGCCGTAGCGCCCGCCCAGGTAACCCAATCCATTCGTACCGATTGCCCCACCCACGGTGGCAATGGAAATAGACCAAGGATCGTGGCCAAGAAGGAGATCTTGCTCAGCCAGTTTTTCTCCCAACGGACGTAAGCGGACTCCGCTTTGCACGCGCACGGTCAGCGCCTGTGCATCGACCTCCAGTACGCGATCCATACGTTTCATATCCACGACAATCCCCGGTCGCACCGATAGTGCGCCACCCATAAGCCCGCTGCCGCCGCCGTAGGGAACCAGCGGAACACGTTGTTGTTGCGCCAACGCCACAAGGCGAACAATCTCGGCAGTAGACCCCGGCCGCACGACCGCAAGCGGTCGCTGCGCCAAAGCGTTCATATCGGCAAATCCTCGATGCGGCCGCAAGGCATCACGTGCGAATGCAGCGCAGGTCTCAGGTTCAGTAAGAACTTGCTGCGGACCGAATAGCTCCCGTAGAGCAGGTATTAACGTCTCCATAGAGGAACTGTAGGCGGAAGACGGGTATCTCCGCAAGCAGTAAGAAGAGAAAAACTTGGAGAAGAGGAAGGAAGCAAGATGAATTTTACGTATCTCCTGATGAACAGTGAAGAGGGAATCACGACGATTACCATCAATCGGGCAAAACAAGCGAACGCCTTGAATTGGGAGGCTATTCGCGAATTGAAACAAGCCGTCGAGGTCACCCGAGACATGCCTGAGACCCGGGTGGTTGTGATCACTGGCGCAGGAGAACGAACGTTTGTTGGCGGTGCCGATATTAATGCCCTGGCCGGCCTGGATGTTTTCCAGGCTGAGCAGTTCATCCGTGCTCTACACGAAGCGTTGCGGGCGATCCGTGAGCATCCGGCTCCGGTGATTGCCGCCGTTAATGGCTATGCCTTAGGAGCAGGGTTAGAGTTAATGATGTCCTGCGATATTGCCATTGCCGCGGACCACGCCCAGTTAGGTATGCCAGAAGTGAAAGTCGGGTTACCCTCGGTGATCGAGTGCGCCTTAATGCCTACGATCATCGGCCTCATGCGCACCCGCGAGTTGCTGCTGACCGGGGACAACATCGACGCCCATGAGGCTTATCGCATCGGCTTGGTGAATCAGGTCGTGCCACTGGCAGAGCTACCGGCAGCAGTGCAGCGGATGGCTCAGCGTCTGATGAGTAATGGCCCGCGGGCTCTGGTCCTACAGAAAGAGCTAATCAACCGCTGGCTCAATCTACCGATGGACGAAGCCATCGAGGCAGGAATTAAAAGCTTAGCAATGGCCTATGCGACTGCTGAGCCACAGAAAGCGATCGAGGCGTTTTGGGCGAGGCGGGGGAGGCAGAAATAATTATGCTATTGCCTCAGGTGCTGTTTCCCTCGCAGACTAAGGAAGAAAATCGAAACAATCAAGTTCTGTAGCCATATTACCTTATCGCGCCATGCTAAAGAGCAAGGGAGAAAGCTATGCTGCCCTCTGTATCTTCCCTGCTTCCTCGAAGTCTATGTAAATTTTTGCTGGCGGCAAATCCGGCACATGGCCGCGCGTGCCATGAAAGGGACGCAGCAAATTTTCGAGCCGACGAGCTGTTTCCTCTTCGAGAAAAGATTGACCACACTCTGGACACAGGCTGGCTGGGATACGGCTGATAATGACTTCAACTCGACTGCCACGACGAGTGAAACTCTGGCTCACGCAGGCGGGCTGCGGACGTCCGCGACAGTCTCCGGTACAGTGTTGACGCAGTATTTTCATCGCCTTCTTTTTCGACGTAGCTTTTTGCGGCGTCTCCAGTCAGGTTCCCAATGAGCAGTATCAGGAACGTAAGCTGTAATGACCGTCGCTGTCAGGTCGTTGGAGAAATACTCTACCACAACATGATAGGGAATCCGATCAGGAGTTGTAAAAGCAAGCAAGAGCACTCGCGTTTCGTAGTCCTCTATCGGCTCTCCCTCTAGGACCGCCGTTTTGAGTTCCTCCACAGTGAGACCATCCTTGAACGCTTCCGTTAGTGCATGAGGAATGGCGAACTCAATCCGAACCTTCCCGACGGTAATTCGTTGGCGGAGTTGACGAAGGTTCACTCTGGTTTACTGCATCGTCCCGACCGGAAACAAAAACCCTGTCTGTTCATCCCCAGCACGAATGCGAGATTTTCCGGCGGATCGGTCAGTCGGCGGCAAGGCACGGGCGAGGTAGATGTCGGCAGCTTTGCGCGGGATGCGGTAAGTACGGCCAATGCGCAAGGCGGGTAATTCGCCTCGACGAATGAGGCTACGAACAAGCCGTGGAGAAATAGCGAGAACTTGAGCGAACTCTGCGACAGTGTAAACCTTGGGGCGGATCTTGGTGGTATTCATGTCGTGTGTCTTACAACAACGGGGCGCCCTGTGACGCCCCGCCCGGCTTTATCCGGCCCCTTCCCCCCAGGAAGGCTCCTCCCTACCACACCTACCCAATCCTTTGCCTCCCTCCCCTCAGAAACCTTGATGAGCTATTCTTCTTGCCAGGGTCACGAACATCCGCTCGTGGCCCCGCAGTTCAAGCACTTGTAGCACGAGCCGTTACGGATCATGATCGAGCCGCAGTCGGCGCAACTCGGCGCGTCAGCCTGTGACTGCCAAGGAGTCACAGGCCGGTCTAAAGCAAGTCTCGGCCTGATCCAAGGCAAGTCTGGGGTCTGTGTGGGGCTGGTCCGGGGTTGGTCTTCGACTGGTCCGTGACTGGCTTGCGACTCGTCTGCGACTGCTCTTGGCTCGTTACCCTCTATCAATCCTGCTGCCTGCTTCTGGTCGGTCGGCAAGAAACGGGTCCCAAGAAAGCGGAAAATGTAGTCGGTGAGCGACTTGGCATAGGGAATCTCCGGGTTCTTGGTAAAGCCCGAGGGCTCGAAGCGGACATGCCCGAACTTGCTCACTAAGGCTTCCAGCGGCACGCCATATTGCAACGCCAGCGAGGTCAGAGTGGCGATGGTATCCATCAACCCAGAAATCGTGCTGCCCTCTTTGGCCATCTTGATGAAAATCTCACCCGGTGTGCCATCCTCGTAGAAGCCGACATGAATATACCCCTCATGGCCGGCGATATCGAATTTGTGGCAGATCGCTGTTCGGTCCATGGGCAAGCGTCGGCGGACAGGAGTCGGCTCCGCCACAACCACCGGCTGAGTTTCAGCTTTTTTCTCGCCGGTCGCGAGCGGCTGCACCCGCTTGCAGCCATCACGGTAGATCGCCACCGCTTTCAGCCCCAGGCGCCAGGCTTCCATGTAGGCTTCGATAATGTCTTCGACGGTAGCGTCATTGGGCATGTTGATAGTCTTGGAGATCGCCCCTGAGAGGAATGGTTGCACCGCACCCATCATGCGCAGGTGACCAAGATAGTGGATCGAGCGACTCCCCCGCGTCGGCTTGAAGGCACAGTCGAAGACCGGAAGATGCTCGTCGCGCAGCAGCGGCGCACCTTCGATGGTCTCATGCTCGTCAATGTACTCCACGATCGCCTGTCCTTCTTTGCTGTCATAGCCTAAGCGTTTGAGCGCCCGCGGCACGGTATGGTTGACGATCTTCAGTAGCCCACCGCCCACCAGCCGTTTGTATTTGACCAGCGCGATATCCGGCTCTACGCCGGTGGTATCGCAGTCCATCATGAAGGCAATCGTCCCGGTTGGCGCCAGTACTGTCGCTTGCGAGTTGCGATAACCAACCTTGCGGCCGCAGGTCAAGGCTTCATCCCAGACTTTGCGGGCTTCGGACAACAGGTCGAGCGGCACCAGCGAGGGATCGAGTTTGTGGGAGTAAGAGCGGTGCTTGTCGATGACGCCCAGCATGGGCTCGCAGTTCTTGGCATAGCCGGAGAAGGGCCCTATTTGCTCGGCTAAACGCGCAGACTGGAGATACGCCTCGCCGGTCATCAGGGAGGTGATCGCCCCAGCATACTGACGTCCGGCTTCGGAATCATAAGGCAAGCCGAGCGACATCAACAACGCGCCAAGATTGGCGTACCCTAATCCGAGTTCGCGGAACGCCTTGGCGTTGGCGGTGATTTCTGCAGTCGGATAGCTAGAGTTATCGATGAGAATATCCTGGGCGGTAATGCTGATGTCCACCGCATGTCTGAACGCCGCCGTATCAAACCCACTATCCTCTTTGAGAAACCGCATTAAATTGAGCGAGGCAAGGTTGCAGGCGCTGTCGTCCAGATGCATATATTCGGCACAAGGATTCGACGCATTGATCCGCGCAGTGTTGGGGCAGGTATGCCAGGCGTTGATGGTAGTATCGAACTGCATGCCGGGATCGCCACAACGCCAGGTGGCGTCAGCGATCTGGCGCAACATATCGCGGGCTTGAAACGTCTGGCAAATCTCGCCAGTCGTGACAAACCGAGTGGACCACGAGCCGTTTTCGACCAGCGCTCGCATGAAATTGTCTGTCACTCGTACCGAGTTATTCGCGTTCTGGAAGAACACCGAGTTATAAGCTGCACCGTCGATTGAGGCATCATAGCCCGCTTCGATCAGTGTCCAGGCTTTCCGTTCTTCTTCAGCCTTGCATTGAATGAACTCAATGACATCAGGGTGATCAACATTGAGCACGACCATCTTAGCTGCACGCCGGGTCTTGCCGCCGGACTTGATGACTCCCGCTGAGGCGTCAGCCGCGCGCATGAACGACACCGGGCCTGAAGCGGTCCCGCCGCCAGCTAACCGTTCTCTGGAAGAGCGGATCTGAGAAAGATTGACTCCCGAGCCTGAACCGCCTTTGAAGATGATGCCTTCTTTACGATACCAGTCGAGGATTGATTCCATCTGATCCTCGACCGAAAGGATGAAACAGGCTGAGCACTGCGGGTGAGGCTCAACCCCTACGTTGAACCAGACCGGACTATTGAAGGCGAGCTTCTGCTCGACCAAAAGGTAAGTCAACTCATCAGCGAAAACCTGCGCGTCTTCCTCACTGGCGAAGTAGCCATCCTTTCGGCCCCAACCGGTGATGGTGTCTACTACCCGACCGATTAACTGCCGGACACTGTGTTCGCGCTGCGGTGTGCCCAACGGACCACGAAAGTATTTCGATACCACCACGTTGGTGGCGAGTTGAGACCACGACTTGGGGACTTCGACCTCGTGCTGTTCGAAGACCACCTCGCCCTTTTCGCCCGAGATCACGGCACTGCGTTTCTCCCACTCCACTTCGGCAAACGGATGCGCTCCAGGGCGGGTGAAGTGACGTTTCACCTTGATACCCTTGCGCTTACCGGCTACGGATTCTCCCTCCGTTCTCACTGTCTGGCTGCTGTCCATCCCCGCTTTCCTCCGTAGTTTCTCCGCCATAGCCGCCTCCTCCTCTCCACATGTGAAAGTAAATAATCTTGCACTGGCTACTACAGCAAACACAGTATTCTCTTTCCCTTTTTTCCTGTTGCTCCCCCTTCAGCAGTAAAATAACCGGCAGGTGAAAAATGCTCTTACACACAATATATAGCGCTGTCAAGCGAAAAAAAACCCTAGCACTTGTGGCTGAAAATACTCTTCTTTTTTTGCCGGACTTCTTCTAAGATGCCTCTCCTATGGCAACACGTACAGATAATTCGGCTTGGCAGTCGGCTGCTGAAGTGCTGGCTACGCTGCTGCCGCACCTCCCTATCGCCGGTCGGTTACAGGAGTATCGCATTTGGGAAGTGTGGGAAGCCGCGGTGGGCGAGGCCGTCGCGCGCAAGGCGCGGCCGAGTAAAATTCAGAATGGGAAACTTTTTGTGACTGTCTCTAGTACCGTTTACCTCCAGGAGTTACAATTCCAGAAACTTCGCCTCAAAGAGGCGGTGAACCGACAACTGGGAACTCCAGTGGTCAAAGACATTTTTTTCTTCCCGGGCCGCGTGCGTGATACCGTCTCTCCCCCTGCTCCACCTCCGCGTCGTTCTCTGCCGCCGTTCAGCGAGTTGCCAATGCCTGCGCTGGGACGTCCTGATTTGGAGTCTGCCTTTGCCGCGCTTCTGGCCGCGCGTCGTCGCCGTCTGGCCAAGGAGGACCCACGTGGCTGAGAGGACCGCCCACAGTCCGGCTGCGCGTTTTAGCCGTCTGTTCCGTAAGGCGGGGGTATTCCTCGCCAAGCGCCAGTGGCAAGAAGCCCTGACAGTGTGCCGTGAAGGTGAGGCACTGGCACAGACTCTCGGAGATGAAGAGAAATTGGCGCTCTTCCGCGAAGAAATTGCTCGTTGCCAGGAACGACTCACGGGGTAGCTGAAGAGTACCTATAGCGAATTTCACTTGGGTGAGACCTGAAATTGAGTGTAGGGGCGAATCTTGTATTCGCCCTGCCCCGCGTCCCCCTTGGGCGATCACAAGGATCGCCCCTACAGAGGAGGACGCAGACAACTGAAAACTGCTATAAGAAAGACGACAGCTTGGAGAAACCAGTTCACGACTTTCGCTTCCTACTGCAGACCATGACTGAGCAAGGCGGAAAATTCCTGGTCCTGGGTCGAACCGATGTCGGCAAAAGCACTCTCCTGCAAAATTTCGTGCGTCTGGTCACTGCTCACAAGAAGTCCGTGGCCGTGCTCGACGCGGATTTAGGACAATCTACCCATGGTCTGCCAACGACGTTAAATCTTATCCGTTTTTCACCAGACACTGAGCCACCTGAGCCAGAGTGTGTGGCACGTATTTTCGTCGGCGCGACCTCACCGGTCGGCCACTTGCTCCCAACCCTGGTCGGCTGTCGGCGATTACTGGACCGAGCGCAGCAACTTGGCATTCCCGTAACTTTGATCGACACTACCGGGCTGGTGGAAGGACCGCTGGCAGTTGAGTTCAAGCTCCACAAGATTGACCTCTTGCAGCCAACTCATCTGCTAGCGCTTGCGCGAGCGCATGAACTCGATCCGCTTCTTCGTGCGTGCGCTCGGCGTGCTGATCTCCACATCTGCCGCCTCCCAGTTGCAACTGCGGTGCGGGAACGCTCGGCAGAAGAACGGCGCGCCAACCGCCAAGAAAAATATCAGCGCTATTTCACTAATCTCGTTCGTCATCGCTTGCGGCTCGATCGAGTCGGTATCTGGGGACGAGTTCCGCAACGGGTTGACAGGAATCTTGCGGGACTTCTCATCGGCCTTAATGATGAGCAAGGGTTCTGTTTAGGGGTTGGATTGTTGCAGAACCGGACTTCCGACACGATAGAGGTGCTCACTCCCCTGGTCACCGTTAAAGAGGTAAAACTTCTACGCTTTGGTTCGGTCGCGCTTGATAGGGACGGCACTGAGCATCTCGTCTCTCCACGCGAGTGGTGAACGATCCGGTCAATGAGATTCTTCGGCCTACAGCCTCGGAATGACAACTCTCAAACTCACTGCGGCGGAGTACTATAGCGGTTTGCACTTGCATGCATCCTGGGAGCGCGCCCATCTTGGGCGCTTTTCGGGCGGGCGGGACGCCCGCGCTCCCAGCAGGGAAGGGCACATCCAACTGAAAACTGCTGTTGCTGAGAAAATTCTTATTTCCCTGAGCGCAATACAGCGGTCGCCGCTGTATCAAGCGTCATAGTCTCTGGATTAACGACAACTCGGTAATCTCTTTCGGCGCTTACGAGCGAGACATAGCCATTACGCACATCGTCCAGCACCTGCTGGGGGTCGCGTTCAAAGGGATTCCCCCAGCCACCGCCGCCACCGGAGCAGTTTGCCAGCACTTCCCCTGGTACCATCGACTCATACACCATACCAGTGATCTGCTCCTGGTCCGTTCCCGGTCGCAGAATCACATGGCAGTTTTCTCCCTCGCGACCGCCAGTCATGCCCCAGGGCTTCGTCTTGGTCTTCTTGACTAAAGTTACGGCCGACGTAGGGGCCAGAAAGCGATAGACCCGCGTGATCCCCAGCCCGCCGCGGTGTTTGCCGGGACCGCCAGAGTCCTGACGGAGCCCATAGCTTTCGATCCCCAGAGGGGCTTTGGTCTCCAGCACTTCAATCGGGTTGTTACGACAACCTGGTTCGGTCACATGCATGATGCCATTCTCACCGTCGCCACTTGCATAGCCACCGAAACCCACCCCTTCGTTGGTCGCTTCAATCCACATTCTGTTGTTGCGGGGATTGATGCCAACTCCCATCATCGAGCAGACATCACCGCCTGAGCAGGCGGGAACGATATGGGGCATGCCCTGAGCGAGCGCTTTGGTCACCACTTCAGTCGCAAGCAAAGCCGGCCACAGGGTGAACGTCGCGGCTGGGGGGACGGCGTGCATCAGCGTGCCTGGGGGTGCCTCGACGCGCAACGGCCGAAAGTTGCCTTCATTCGCCGGCGTCTCTGGTGTGGTAATCGCCTTAAATACCAGGCCGGCAACCCCTAACGTGCAGCCAAAGGGAATATTAATCGGCCCACGCGTCACCGGCGAGGAACCAGTGAAATCCACCACCATCTCGGTGTCGGTAATCGTCACCGTCGCTTTGATTTTGACCATGGTGTCTTTGTCGATGCCGTCGTCATCCACCCAATCTTCGGCCGACCAGGTGCCTTTCGGTAACGCGGCTACGCGGGCACGCGCCAGCCGCTCGCCATGCGCGAGAATCTCAGCCACGGAGTGTTCGTAGGTGTCGAGCCCAAACTTTTCTACCAGTTCTTTGACGCGCCGTTCGCCAGTGCGACAAGAAGAGATCTGCGCATTCATATCGCCGAGGACACGGTCAGGCATGCGGCAATTGAATCTAATGATGTCCTCAATGTCTTTGTTCAGCACTCCTTGTTTGTAAATCTTCGAGCAGGGGAAGAATAAGCCCTCCTGGTACATATCGACCGAGTCCAGGCAGTAACCCGCGTCCTTCTGCTTGAGGTCCAACCAATGCTGTTTGACCGCGGTGAAGCCCACCAGGTGGTCACCGCAAAAGATGGGCGAAGCGGCGGTCACATCGAGCGTGTGGGTCGAACTCCAGAACGGATAATTGAGCAGAATCACATCGCCGGGATGGATGTGGTCTTCACCAAGAAATTCCACCATCTTCTGCAAGGCATAGTCGTTGGCACGGGTAAAGATGGCCAGTCCAGGTGCTTCCGCCAGCAAACGGCAGTGACGATCATAGAGACCGAGCCCAAAGTCGCGAATCTCATACACGATGGTGCTATACGAGGTACGCATGAGGTTGCGCGCCATTTCGCGCGCAGCCGAGAGCAGATAGTTGCGAATGACTTCGACGGTAATGGAATCTAGTGCGACCATATTTCTCCCTCCGCAGCAGCCTGCTGTAACAATCAGCAACCAGCCTTAAACAAACAGAAACGGAGAATCGGAGAATCGGGGAATCGGAGAATCGGGGAATCGGAGAAGAAAAGAATAAGCTTCTCCTTTCTCCGATTCTCCCCGTCTCCGGTTCTCCGTTTCCTCTCCTTTATTTTCCTATCTCGATCACCAACTCTCCATATCGCCCTACGGTTAGGCTATCTCCGCCATGCAGAACGGTAGTGGAACTCGGCTCCTCAATGATGGCCGGTCCGTCAATCTGGTCTCCGCCCAGCAGTCGGCTTCGCTCATAGACTGTATAGTCCACAGCCGTATCCAGCGCCAATTGGTAGACAGGGCGATTACCCTTGCGCGCTCTCTGCACACTGCTCGTGCTTGCGGCGATAGTCGGCAGGACTGGCTGGGGAAGTAACCCGACCGCACTCACACGCAGAGTCACAATCTCCACCGGGTCGCTCATATGGTGGCCGTATTGGGTCAGGTGGGCGGCATTGAAGTCACCGGCAATGCGCTGAATATCGCTGGCAGTGAGGTTTCGTTGCCCAATAGGGATATTGACGGTGTGTTCTTGTCCCTGATAGCGCAACTCGGCTGAGCACAGGAACGTCTGATCTTTCGCCTGGAAGCCATCGCGCTTGAGCGCCTCCTGACCATGTTCAATCAGGCTCGCGTAGATACGACTGATGACTGACATATCGACATTGTCCAGTTCAGTGACATGGGTCTGAGCAAAATCGTGCACGACATTCACCATGAGCATGCCAAACGCCGAGAAGTTGGCCGGTCCTGGCGGGACGATGACAGTGGGAACACCCAGCTCGCGCGCGACTCCAGAGGCGACGAAACCGCCACCCCCACCAAAGGCCAGCAGCGCGAAGTCTTGAGGATGAAAGCCGCGCTCGACTGAGATCTCGCGGAGCGCGCCGGTGATTTTTGCTTCATTGATACGCAAGATGCCGGCTGCCGTTTGTGGAAGTGACAAACGGAGGCGTTGTACGAGCTCCTGCTGTATCGCTTGGCGCGCTAGGGCAACATCCAGTTGGATTTCTCCGCCGAGGAAGTTCTGTGGATCGAGATAGCCCACAATCAAGGCCGCATCGGTGAAAGTCGGCTGCTGTCCGCCTTTGCCGTAGCACGCTGGACCAGGCACCGCGCCAGCGCTCTGCGGTCCCACTTGCAGATGACCGCCATCATCAATCCAGCCGATACTGCCACCACCGGCACCAATGGTCTTGATATCAATGGTGGGAATAGAGATCGGCAAACCTTCGAAAGACGCTTCATGTTCAATGGTTATCTGTCCGTCAACAACGAGTGAGGCGTCCAGACTCGTCCCGCCCATATCGAGCGTGACGAGATTGGCACAGCCAAGGAGTTGGCTCAGGAAGCGCGCGCCAATGACCCCACCCGCAGGGCCGGACAGCACAGTATGCACCGGCTGTGCGGTCGCTGAGGCAACGGTCATGGCTCCGCCGCCTGAGCGAGTGAGCAAGAAATGACCGGTGAATCCTCGTCGGCGCAACTCCCCATCGAGCGTGGCGAGATAGCTCCTGACGACCGGCTTGATGTAGGCGTCCATGACCGCCGTACTCGTGCGCTCGTACTCACGATACTCGCGGCTGAGGCGATGCGAGAGCGTGACCAAAATTTCCGGACACTCCTGGTGCAGCACCTCTTCCATGGCCAGTTCGTGAGCAGGGTTGGCGTAGCTATGAAGAAAACACACTGCGACCGCCTCAATCCTGAGGGCACGTATCTGGCGGGCAACAGCGGCAGCCTCGGTGGGGGCGAACGGCGTCAGGACGTTCCCTTGAAAATCGCTCCGTTCCGTCACTTCAAAAGCCAGATAGCGCGGCACCAGGGTCTTGGGCTTGCGGTACTTGAAATCGTACATAGGGTCACGCGCCGTACGACCTAATTCGTAGATGTCGCGAAATCCCTTAGTCGTGACAATGGCGACTCGTGCGCCGGTACGGGTCAGTAACGCATTAAGGCCGAGCGTGGTGCCATGTACGAAATAGTCAATGTCGCGCAACTTGGCGTTCGCCTTCGCGAAGCTTTGCAGGACACCTGTGGCCGGGTCTTGCGGTGTGGTTTCGACCTTCTCTAATTGCAGCGTGATCGTCTTTTCGTCTAAGACGATCACGTCGGTAAACGTCCCGCCAACGTCAACGGCAATACGCATAGAAATCTCGTCTAAGGTCTAAACCAGACTTCATAAGACTGGCACACTATGGATGTCCCCCTGAGCCCCCTTCGACGGAGCCTGTCCTGAGCTTGTCGAAGGGCTCAGGACAGGCTTCGGTGGGCTCAGGATAAACTCCGTGAAGGGTCTCGCAGTGAGATTCTTCGCTGCGCTGCTCATGAACAAATCTGTCGTGCGCACAGCGTACGCTACTCTTCCGTTTTTGCACAGCCCGATTAGCGCACTTGGTGCTAATGAATTTTGACGTACAAAACCGGTAATCGTAGACCTGTAGAGACGCGACATGTCGCGTCTCTACGCTGATGGCATTACCGAATTTGTTTGGCAAAAGCCATTAGGGTATTCAGAAGGACAGGGCCGGGTGGTCGGTGCCCACAGCTTTCGCTACGCCTCTCTTTGAGGAGACACGAGCTGCATCTCTTTTTGCAGTTCAGCCTTGCGCGATGCCATACTCCTCTACGCTGCCAGAAATCAAGTCTTTTACCTTCCCAAGAGACACCGAGCACTCACCACAGATGTACACCGCAGCTCTTGCTTCTCACGCAGTGGCGGAGGATAGTGTCACAGGC
>JACQEL010000018.1 GCA_016200595.1 Deltaproteobacteria bacterium | reverse complement strand
CGAGACCCTCTTCCCAGGCAGGCAGGAAGATTGGCGGGTCTTGTATCGTAGTCAGCCCGGAATAACGCGGGCGTTCGGCAGGTCGAGGGAAGTCAGCGGTTGCTACTGCTCTCACCGGCGTCTGAATCCCCAGGAAACGGTATAACATGCGCGTTAATTCGCACCAGTTCGTTCCGCCTCGCCCGGCGAAATGATACGTCCCGTAAGCGCCAGTTGGGATGAGTTGCGCAATGGCCGTCGCGAGGTGTGGGGCATACGTAGGTGACCCATACTGATCGCTGACAACCCGCACTTCTGCTTGAGGCGCAAGCGCGCACATCGTTTTAGGAAAATTACGGCCAAGCGTGTGATAGAGCCAAGCCGTCCGCACTATGTAGTGACTGGGATTAAGAGCACGTACCACTTCTTCCCCAGCCAACTTGCTCGCACCGTATATAGAGCGAGGGGACGGACGATCGAACTCGTGATACGGACGTGTACTGGTCCCGTCAAAAACATAATCGGTTGAAACGTGCAGGAGAGGCAAGTGATGCGCAGCCGTGACAACTGCCAGATTGCGAGGGCCTAAGGCGTTGCCGCGATACGCCGCATCTGGATCACTCTCAGCTCCATCAACATTATTGAATGCCGCAGCGTTCAATACTACCTCAGGCTGATGCGCCTGCACTGCGTGACGCACGGCAGTGAGTTGCGAAATATCGAGGCAGCGATGGTCAAGCGCAACAACCTCATGTTGAGTCAGAGTCGCTTGTAATGCTTGGCCAAGCTGCCCCCCTGCGCCGGTTAAGAGAATTCTCATGCACGCTTCTCCTCAGGAGCAGTCGTATACTGGTGGCAATTGTGACCCACACTTGTACTCGTCATCTACCCTCCATAGTGGGCGAGCGCCGCGCAGCCATGATTTCTATTGGTGACATCGTGAAAGCCCAGTTGGAGAATCGCCCGCTAAACCAGGAGGCAAGAGCTTGGTACACATGCCTCTCGCACATGCCCATCGTAGGGGCGAAGCATTTGCCCCGTGTAGACCAATGCCGTGGGGAGTCTGATATGCAAATGCTTCGCCCCTACCTACGCGGCTACGAACAGTGTCCCAATGTCGTGCATTCCGATTTAGAGGCTGACATGCAGAGACAGAGGCCGGGTTGTTAGTTGCAGGGCGTGTGTCCAGCGGAAGGGCTAGGCCGAAGCTGCGCCCTTCCAGGAGGCTGAGGTGCCTAGTTGTAGTGACACAGCGCGCTAAAACTCGTGCTCAACCCTTGCCGGTGGATTAATCTCGGAACTCTGGCATGACCTGCGTGGCAAAGAGTTCAATCTGCCGTTTGGTCTCATCCCACCCCATCAGCCCTTGGTCGAAATACCAGCCAAACCATTCGATGTGTGAGTTCTGGCGGAGGGCATCGAGTTCCCGCTTGATGTCGTCAATCGTGCCGACCAGTTCGTACTTTGCCTCAACCATGCGCTCATAGGTGTGAGGTATCGGTCCGGTCTCGCCGGGGAAGCGATAAGCCTCGAAGAAACCAAAACCGGAGAAGTATTCGATGAAGCCGGTGCCCTGCGCCTGAGCGCCGAGCGTGTACGCTTCGGTGTAGGTGTTGCCGATATGGATGGAACGAAAGGCACCGACATTCTGGCCCAGCTCCAGCCGCCGCCCAGCTTTAGCGGCTTCGTCCCGATAGGCCTCGCATAACTGACGGAATGACGGCGGATGGGACACCAGAATCCAGGGCAGAATACTTTCCGTCGCACACCAGCGAATCGTCTTCTCACTGACTGAAAAGGGTTGCCAGATCGGCGGATGCGGCTGGGTGTAGGGCTTGGGGATCACACAGATGCGCTGGACGTAGCCGTTTTCGTCCACTTCTCCAGGCGCGCCGTATTTGGCTGTCCAGTTCTTGGCCACCGGCCAGCGGCGGATGCCTTCCTCATAGGGAGCCGGCACCTCGTAATATTTACTCTTGAAGCGCACGGTGTCTTGGGTCCAGGCCATTTTCATGATCTTGAAGACCTCCTCGAACACCGCCCGGTTGTGAGCATCCACTTCGGACCCGTCCATCGGGGCGCCGGTTACGTGGTAATGCTGGCCCAAGACGTTGGTCCAGCGGTCCTGGTAGCCTCGGGCAAAACCGGCGATGAACCGACCCTTGGTGAGGTGGTCAAGAACCGCGACCTCCTCAGCCACCCGGAGGGGGTCCCAGGTCGGTAGGACCAACCCGAGCGAGGCAAACTTAATCCGTTTGGTGCGCGCCGCCAGATCGGTATACAACATGAGGGGCGCCACTGAGGCTTCATAGCCTTCGGAGTGGAAATGATGCTCAGTGGTACTCATCGCATCGAATCCCAAATCATCGGCCATCTGGGCAAGGTCCCGCACTTCTTGGAGCATCTGCTGATACTTATCGTTGTTGCGGCCAATCGGCCGTAGCCGTTCGCGTTCTTCAAAAGTCGCTGGAATCGTCGGGAGAATGAACAGATTGAACTTCATCGGCGATCCTCCTCTGCGGGCGTTTTAGCGGTTCTCTGAGAATTTGGCCAGCACCGGGCCGGGAATCCGGCACAGGTAGCTCGCCTCACAACTTCCCGATCTGCCGCAGCACTGCCGCCTGATCCCAATAGATGCGCTCAGCAGCCATCTTACCGTCACGGAACTCAATGATGATGACTAATTCCATTTCGATGGTCTTGTTCGTCGGTGGGATACCAGGCAAAAACCAGTCCATTTGCTTAGAATGGACCAGGCGCGCTTTGGCTTCTTCAACAATAGTATTTTCAGTTATCACACGATTTGTGACAGTGTGTTCCCACTGAGACGGGATCGAGGGAATGAACATATCGCGGTAGTAAGACCTGAGTTCGGCCTTCCCCTTGCCACCCGAGCGAGTCGGCATATGCATGACCGAGGCATCCTCCACCATCGTGGACAAGGAAAGCTCTACATCCTTATTGACGAACTCGCCGATGAGGTGCTGTTCCCACAGCTTCACATGATCTTGAGTAGACATGAGTCATTCTCCTCCCTAGACAAAAATGTCGAGCGGCAGAAAAGCCGACACGACAAAGTTCGGCACATCGACCACTTCACTGATCTTCAGATCAACCGCCACACTGCAAATTGCATACGCTTGTTGGCGGGTAAACCCGCGCTCGGCGACCAGATAATCGATCATGTTCAGCAACGCGTTCCGTGCCGCCAGCGTCGCATCCTCGGAGTGGTTTACTCCTTCCCGGGTATAAGACTGGCCGGTGGTGGCGAAGAAGCGGCGCGGCGCCGCCATCTCCGGTGTGGTGAAATAATCGTGGCGATAAAATTGCAGGTCGCGGATGTTACGCGCCTTCGCTGCTCCCTTGATGAGGTTGAACGAACAATAGCAGGTCGCAGCCATTTCGACCGCGGTCCCGCAACTCTCTCCGTCGCCTTGAGCAAAGTGCGCATCTCCGACAGAGAAGAGTGCGCCAGGCACGTAAACGGGCATGCGCAGGGTCGTCCCTTTGGTCAGCTGTTTGATATCCACATTACCGCCGGTTTCGTGTGGAGCGATGGTCCGTGCAGCCGCGCGAGCGAGCGCCGGGTTGGCCGGTATAGCGCCAGTGGCCTCGGGTAACAACACCATACCGCCACGTCCAGCCAGGTCAGCCTCGCGCCGGTTGATCTGCGCCAACAGGTCATGGGAAGGAGCGACACCGATAACACCCATAAACGGCGCCCCAGGAATACGCACGCCGGGCAGCTCTGGCGCTGTGGCGAAGCCATTGGCAATGGTCCAACGAACGAGGTGTGGTTCAGGGAAGAAATCCCGCAGAAAACCGAAGCCGGGTATCTGTACAGTGAAACCGAAGGGTTGGGGTTCGACCTCGACGATGGTGACTTCGAGTAAATCGCCTGGCTCAGCACCTTTGACGAAAACTGGGCCAGTTAAGGGATGGACAACAGTCATATTGAGCCGGGTCAGATCAGCGGCAGTCGAGTTAGGGGTGGCTTGACCATCCAACGAATCGCGCGTCTCCATGCCAATCACCTGACCCGGCTCAATCGTGGCGATCGGCGGGATATCAGGATGCCAGCGGTTGTGTCCTTTCGCGGGTTCCTCGCTGAGCGTCTTGGTCCGATCAATGGCGATGTATACAGTAGAATCGATACCCATAGCCGGCTTCCTCCTTGCGAGCTTTACTCGCGGCAATGACAGCACCCCGCTGAAAGATGCGAACTCCCAGTCTGGGCAAATGTTTTTTGACGCATATAGATTCAGCCTCTCCCCGTCAAGCCGTTAGATGCAGCTTGACTTGCGCCTAGACTTCTTTAGTCTAGACCAGCTTTGTATGCCCTCAGCCGAGAAAATCGAAAGGAACCTCTGTGGAGCTGCTCAAAGAGTTCATCGAATTCTTCCTGCATCTTGATACGCATCTGTCCGCTGCCATTCAAGCCTATGGCGTCTGGACTTATCTGTTACTGTTTCTCATTATCTTCTGCGAGACCGGTCTGGTAGTAACCCCGATCCTTCCAGGCGATTCTCTGTTGTTTGCCGCAGGGGCACTAGCGGCTGGCAGCTCACTGAATATTGTTTGGTTAGCGGTGCTCCTGAGTGTGGCGGCGGTGTTAGGCGATGCCGTGAACTACGCGATTGGGCACTTCATGGGACCGAAGGTGTTTTCCCGAGAGGACCGTCGTTTCTTGAAGAAAGAGTATCTCGACCGCACGCACCAATTTTATGAGAAATATGGCGGCAAGACTATCATTATCGCGCGCTTCGTCCCCATCGTTCGCACCTTCGCGCCGTTTGTGGCTGGAGTCGGCAGTATGACCTACTGGCGCTTCGCCAGCTATAATGTCATCGGCGGTGTGGCATGGGTCACCATTTGTCTGTTTGCCGGCTACGCCTTCGGCAATTTGCCTATCGTGAAAAAGAACTTTACTCTGGTCATCCTGGCTATCATCTTCATTTCTCTCCTTCCTGGGCTGATCGAATTTCTACGGCAGCGACAGCAGCATAGCGCTCCGGAAAAAGTGAAGGGGTATGAATGATGAACGATGAATGCTGAATGAGAGCGATTTATAGTGGAGTCCGTTTACCCCCCATCTCCTGTACTATCATCTCGGTCGGTGGTGACGCTGGCAAGCCTCAGTGCACTCCTGGCTTCGCTCGATTCTGCGGTCAATATTGCTTTCCCGGCTATTACTGCTGCGTTCTCCCTGGATGTCACGTTGATCCAATGGATAGTGATCAGCTATGTACTTACGTACGCGAGTTTGCTGTTGGGCTGTGGTCGGCTAGCTGATTTATGGGGACATGAGCGGGTATTGACCTGGGGCTTGGCCGGCAGCACGCTGGCTTTTCTCTCTTGCAGTCTGGCGCCGACCTTTGCCTGGTTGCTGGTGGCTCGTACGCTGCAGGGAGTAGGGGTCGCCTTAGTGTTCGCCGCTGCGCCGGCACTGGTAACGCTCGCCGTCCCCGCAGAAACCCGCGGTCGTGCGTTAGGAATCTTTCAGATGAGCGCGGCTGCTGGTTTTGCTTTAGGGCCCTTACTCGGTGGGGTCCTGGTCGATAGTTTCGGCTGGCGCTCGGTTTATCTCTTCCGCGTGCTCCCGGCCTTCCTGCTCACGCTCGTAGCTGCTCGGCGACCACGGATTCTCCATGAACACCCTGACGATCAACATTTTGACCTCTTCGGCGCTGTGACCCTCGCCGGCAGCGTGGCTGGGTTCCTTTTAGCCCTCAGCCGTAGTCGCGATTTAGGCTGGACCTCTCCACTCGTTCTCGTTCTCTTACTGGTGGCCAGTATGTGCTTGGCTGGGTTCGTTGTTGCCGAAGCACGGGTCAGCGCACCGGTAGTGGACCTGAGTCTCTTTCGCCGCCCGGCTTTCACCGTCGCCAACCTACTCAACGTGCTGGCCAACTGTGCCACGTTCGCTATCTGGTTGTTAGTGCCGTACTACATCGTGAATGCCTTGGGCTATTCAGCTTTTACCGGAGGAGTGCTGTTGATGACCTGTCCACTCGCGACAGCCCTGGCCGCGCCTCTCGCTGGCTGGCTGTCCGATCGGCTGGGCACCAGCCTTCTCAGTACGTTGGGGTTAGGGACCGCAGCGCTGGGCTTGTGGTGCATTAGTCGTCTGGAGGCTGCTTCAAGTTCGTTGTCCGTAGCTCTGACTCTGGCACTGGTCGGCCTCGGGCTAGGGATATTTCAAACGCCCAATATGAGCTTCATTATGGGTGCAATCCCGCGCGTTCAGCAGGGTGTCGCTGGTAGCATGAGCCAGATGATGCGGACGTTGGGAGTGGTATTAGGCGTAACCGGCGCGAGCATGTTATTCGGCAGCCGACGGGCCGTACATGCAGTACAGTTGCAACTACCGCTGGCCAGTGATCCGCGCAGCTTTATGCCGGCGTTTCAGGATGTCTTTGTCGTAGCGGCGATAGTGTGTGCCGTAGCGTTTGGGTTGTCACTGTTGCGGAGATCTGAAAGCAGCAAATCACTGTAAGAACTCGCAACCAAATCCCCAGCAGCGATGTGAAAAAGTTCAAGGAACTCCTGGCACTGAGCGAGCAGCGTATCTTTCCCCAGGGTTCCTCCCATGTCGATCGCCTCAATCTCCACAAAGGACCCTAAGCCTTTGACTGTGTCGACATGAAATTTGACATTGTCGATGAAATAAATCTCCCGCTGTTTTTCAACGACCACCAAAATGCCCACCGATTGAGTTAAGATTTCTTTCAGTGCAGAACCTGGACTCACAGGAAACAAGCTCACGGTAGATTGTTTCGGGCCAGGTTGGTTTTCTCGTTCGTAATAGACCAGGCAGTTTTCGATATTGCCTTCGCGCAGTTTGAGTCGGCCATGATTGACCTTGAAGTAGGTGTCGATTTGGTGATCGACCCCACGGAAGTCAGCGTTTCTCTCTCGCAGGATGTCCCGTATCCCTTCCGCATTCGCCCACCGGGCTTTAAGCTCGATATTCACGTGGCCCATATGACACGGCCCTATTCAGTCAACTGCCGTACCTTGGCGTACGAAGGTGTAGATTTCCAACCCCTTGAAAGCTTGCGAATTGCTCAACTCCAACCGTTTATCGTCCTTGAATCGCTGCAACACTTTGTCGGCACCAGCCACCCAGTAGTTGTTCTTGAGCAGATAAAAAGCTTGCACGTCAGTGTCCGTCAGTATGAACTCGAAGTGGGCGCTGAAATACCGGGCGGCACTGCGCCAATCAGGATTCTGCTTGTAGACCGTCCACCTATCGCTCTTGTACAGTAACGCCCCGTAGGACGCCACTCCAATCACGACCGCGGCTAATGAACAGGCGATCACCGCCTTTGCGTTAGCAAAACTCGCTGCTCCTCTGGCCAGCACAATGAGAAAAAAAGGCAGTACCAACAAGAGATATCTCTCTATGTAGAGATGCTGATAGCCTATGTGAGTCAACACGAACATGACCGATGGTAAGGAGAAAATCAATAAGAAAAGTTCCTGCGTCCGCGTCCGGTTTTCCTGCAGCCGGTATGACCAGAGCCCGCGCAGGAAGATCGCGCAGAAGAACACTTGACCGACCAAGAAGAGCGGCTCGCTCAGCAGAGATGGCAAATTTGCACGATAAGGGCTCACTGTCCAAAGCGCATTCCCCTGTAGGAACCAATTGAAGTATAACATCCACCATTCAAACAGCGTAAACGGACGAAGGAATTCCTGACCGGTTTTCACGTGCCCAACGTAATACTTGATGCCCAAGGCTCCTGTGAGTACCAGACATGGGCTGGAGAAAAACACAGTAACGCTGCGGCCAGAAAAGCCACACTTGGAGAGCAGTATGCTCGGGCAATTCCATAGGTCAGCACAATGGACGAAATCCCGAATAGCAAAGACGGGGTTCTGATGGACAACTCAGTCTCACCAAAGATCTTCGTCCAGAAAAACAGCAACACGCGGTAAAGAGGGGCAGCCGTATCATTGAGGAAGAGATACCAGAGCCTATCCAGTGAGGAGGCCACATAGCTAGTTGAATACAAAACCTCGTCAAGCCACAAACTCTCATCCAGGTTCGGTAGACGCAGCACAAGCCCCAACACCACGAGAGACAGAACGACAAGGCTCGACTTTCCCCGCAAGAATGACGATGTTAACTTGTCGGTCGCGAAGGCATTATCAACACTCTGACTCTCCCCGGGATGAGGGAGATGTTCACTGCTCATGGTGCATATTAATTGTGACGAGGCTCTCGTCAGACAACAACTCTACCGGTCGTGGAACTTTCCGTCCCGTTTCTCGCGGAAAGCCCTCACAGCTTCGCCCATGTCTTCGCTGGCAAAGGTCGCCAGCCCCAAGTGGGCATCGGCATAGGTAATATCACCCGCACGATTGGTACTGAGTGCTGTGAAGAACTCCTTGGTGCGGCGCAGCGCCATCGGTGGTTTGTTGAGAATCTTGTGGGTAAAAGCGAGTGTGGCTTCGGGCAATTTATCGAGAGGAACGACCTGGTTCACCAGTCCGACTGCGAGCGCTTCTTCCGCAGTCACTTCATCGCAGGTCATGACCAGTTCTTTCGCTTTGGTCATGCCAACCAGATTAATCAGGCGTGTGATCGACCCCCACATGTAGGGCACCCCCAAACGCACTTCAGGAATCCACATCCGTGCGCCAGCCGCGGCAATGCGAAAGTCACACGCCATGGCCAGCGACAACCCGCCACCCACAGCAAACCCGTTCATTGACGCAATGGTAATTTGATCTAACCGTTCCCACTCCTCCATGATCCGCCAACCGAGCTTGGCTGAGCGTAACCGGGCGGAGTCGCTCTGCTGCCGCTGTTTCTCCCGATCCGTCCCAGCCGAGAGCATCGTGAGGTCCGCCCCGACGCAGAACGCTCGTCCCTTGCCAGTAAGAATCACGACGCGTGAGTCTTCATCTTCTTGCAGTTCCTGGGTGACAGCTAAGAATTCACGCATCACCTGCTCATTGATCGGATTGAGCTTCTCCGGCCGGTTGAAATACACTGTCGCGATCGGTCCAGACCGCTCGACGATAAACGTTTCATATCCCATAATTCTCTCCTTTAGACTCCGGACTTCGGACTGAAAGACGCCAGACTCTTCAAGCCAGTCGTAGGCCGGGATAAGGCCACAGGCCGTTCCCGGCATGCTCGTTTATGCCGGAAACGCTCCGCTTATTCCGGCCTACCTTCTTTCTCTCTTCATGCAAGTGCAAACCGCTGTAGACGCCGGACTTCGGACTGAGAGACGCCAGACTCTTCAAGCCAGTTCGAGCAGCAACGCGGTCAACTCGCGCGGCATCGTGACCATCGCATCATGCCCGGTTGCCAGTTCACGGTAGCGCCACCCTTTCCCTGCTTTCGCGCGCTCGGCAAAGGGCTCGAAGAACCCCATCGCCGGATTATGGCAGTAGATATAGGTTCGCGGCAGTGCCGCGGCTGCCACGTTCGTGAGCCGCACTGGGGTAGTCAAGGTCTTGAAAGGCTGAGGGACGAGTTTTGGCTCCACCCAGCGCACGTCTGCCTCCACAAAGACACCGTACCACTCCACCGGAAAAGGCGGTAACAATCCGCCTGCAGCTTGCGCTTGCTGCTGCACTTCGTCGCGAAACTGGGGAGCGACGAGATCCGCCAGCGCCTGGCCATGCTGCGGGGCAAAGGCATCAAGGTACACGACGTGGGCAAGCCTCTCTGCTACCTGCTCGCTTACTCCAGTAACCACCATGCCGCCATAACTGTGGCCGACTAAGATGACCTGGCGCAAGTCCTCATAAGCAAGAACATTGACGATATCTTGAATATGCGTGTTCAAGTCGATCGCCGGGCTAGCCAGGTGTGAGCGCTCACCCAGACCGGTGAGCGTCGGCGTGAAGACTTGGTGGCCAGTGGCGCGCAAGAGCGGGACCACCCGCTGCCAACACCAGCCACCGTGCCAGGCGCCGTGAACCAGTACATACGTTGCCATTGTCTCTCTCCTTCGAAATTACCGTTATCATTGAACAGGAAGTGAGTAGCACCAAGAATAGTCTGCTTGTCCTCGCCTTGATTTATGGCAGTTTTCAGTTGGATGTATCCTTCTCTGGTGGGAGCGCGGGCGTCCCGCCCGCATAAAAGCGCCCAAGATGGGCGCGCTCCCAGGATGCATGCAAGCACAAACCGCTATAGGGTCACACCAAGCCGGTCGCATCAATTCACGGCCTACTTCACAAATGGTTTTGGATCAACGAACCGCTTGAGCACGTTGTCAGTAATGCGCGAGACATTATTATCGTAGTGGTTGTGCGACAGACTCCCAGCCCAAGCGATCGAGCTTGAGGACCAGACCGCGCCACCGTTGGGCGTTTCGTAGAAGACCATATCCGCGCGCACCAGTTCGTTCTCTGAGCCACCGAGCCCGGGATAGGTGAGGAGCAACTCTTCACACACTACCGACACCCTTAAAGATAAATGCCGCGCGTGGATTCAAGCTGTCCGGCAGGCGTCGATACGGCGCCGAAATGTCGAACCCTTGTGCGGTAAATCCGGTTCCGACGATCATCTGCGGCGGGCGTCCTTGGCGTCGCCACAGACCGCCATATTCGCCGGTGAAACTGTGATAATACTCTCCAGGCTCCGCCGCCCAGGTGCGAATACCCCCTTCGTTGCGCCGCACCTCAATCAGACCAGGCACTTCCGGGTGATACGCGATGCGCCAGTACCAACCGTTCGCGCCCAGGTACATCAACCGACCACCGTGCAGCTGATAGGCCATCATCGCGTCCCACATCTGCCGCGAGTGATATTCGGGATGACTCCCGGTGAGGATCACTCGATACGGCTTGAGGAGCTCGAATCCTTGGTAATGCAGGTCTTCATCGGTAATGACATCAAACTCGTAGCCCATGGCCTCAAGCCAGTCGGTAATATGCGTGTCAGCATTGAACTGCCAGAGCATAGAACCGAAGCCGCCCAAGGTCGAGGTGTGCTTCGGCCGCATGTTGAGGATGGGCCGCAAGCGGGACGAATAACACACCCCAGAGCCGTCGGCGTGAGAATCGTAACACGAGGTACCGTATTCGCGGTGCTCATTGAGAAAAAGGTCCTGCTTATCGAGCACCGCCAGGCGCCCGCCTACCAGCTCAACGAGAGCCGCGTTCGTAGCAAAGTGCTCGTTGGCATAGGCCATATAACTCGCGGTGGGTAATAAGAAGGCAATCTTCTTCTCTTTCCCAGGCGCGGGCTTTACCACGAAGGGAATGTGATCCTCCTCTGCGCCCGCCTTGAGACGCGCGGCATAGAGACCACTCTTCAGCGCTGCGGGAATGGTCAGGGTAAAATCGACCTCCCAGCCGGCGTCGTACAAATCGTCGTCGTGAAAATGAATGGCGCCATATTGCTCGGGCGCCTCCCGCCAATTCATGACTTCGCCGGTCCAGTTATATCCCTTCATCCCGCGCGCCGGCATGTTCACGACTTCCCCGTGCAGTGAGTTCGGCGAGGTGTCGGTCACCTTGAGCGAGCTGATGTCGCGCGAGAAGTCCCAGGAGCCGATCACCGCGCTGCTGAGTTGTACAGGCACGGGTCCCTGCTTGAGCATTTCCATTTCGGCGCGGCTCAACACGCGGTTAGCGAGACGCGGACGGTCAATCTTGCCGTTATATTTACTGTCGAGCTTCCCCCTGCCCGTGCCACTCCGGCAGGCACCAAACATTAACGGCGACTGGTTTTTGCCGATACTTGCGATCTTGGTTTTCGTATGGACTTCAGCTGCGTCCGAAACCAGGGGATAATGCGCGAACGGCTCTTGATAGAGCGCGACCTCGCGCGTCTCCGCGCTGTAGCTGGCGCCGACGAAATACCATTCGCGCGCGAGGAGGGGCTTGCCTGTCGTAAGGATTTCTTCGTGGCCATGGCCATCGCCGAGGACAAGACCGACCGAGCTGTCCCGCTCCGAGATCACCAGCGCCATGCCGGCCTTATCGCGCTCGCGAAATTTCGCCATGAGCATTTGCCTCCCCTTCTCCGGGGTCGTCGGCCAAATCAGGGCTTGCAAGGAAAAACTGCCCAGGCGCTCAAGGAGAGGATTGCTAGGAATCGTGACATACGAGCCGGCTTCAATAGTCTGCTTGCGTCCCTTGTAGGTTTTGTCGATCGGCGTCTTCACGACTGTCTCTTTGACACCGGGGCCTTTGGGGTTCGTATCACCACAAATCAGCCGGACCACCTCCACGGTATAAGTCGGCAGTTCACAATTGACCATAAACTTGATGGTCTCATCTGGCGCCGCGCTCAGCTTGTCGCAATAGCCGGTAATTTTCATCTTCCCCTCTCCCTGTTGCACTTCCGCCACTCTCACCGAGAAGTGAGAATGCATTCTCGTTGACCGAACCTGATTAATCTTGGAAGAGCGGCACTTTCGCCTTAGCGTAGGTCAGCTTCTGTACCAGCTTGTCACCCTTAAAGTGAAGGAGGTCGAGGCCACGCCAGGAGGTTGGTCGCCCTTTGACCTCAAGCGTACAACGCCAACTGGCCATGACCTTACCGGTATCAGCGTCAACGAACAAATCCTCGTCGAGGAACTGCATCTTGCCAAACGCACCGGTGAACTGTGGCGTAAAGGCAGACCGAATCGCCGCCTTGCCTTCGTTCCGCATACCGTTGAACTCATCATAGATGGCGTCGTCTGCAAAGAACGACATTACCGTATCAAGATCGTTGCAATTGAACGCCTCCATAAATCTGGCGGTTAACTCAATGAGTTGCTGGCGCTCCATGGTTATCGGTCCTCCTTTGGGATGAGTGCATATCAATTTTCTAGTAATTCAGTCAGAGCTGGATGCAAACTCGTCGTTCACCCTTCGACAAGCTCAGGGCGAACGGGGTGAGGCTTGAAGCGGTTGCACACTTTACCGTTCGTGCTGAGCCTGTCGAAGCACGAATACAGCTTCAGGGGTACCGTGCCAGAATTCTGATATGCACCCTTTGGCATCCACAGTGAAAGACCTCTCGCTCGGCATCTTCAAGGCGGGTGAATACCTGGTCTTTGAGGATCTTCACCGGTTTTCCACGCTCGCCGGTCAACTGTCCGAGAACCCACTGTTTATGCGGCTTCGTGCAGATCAGCACGTACTTGCCGGCGGTTGGCTCACTGCGAAACACGTTCAGTACCCGTTGCAAGGCAGGACTGTGATGACCAATCGGTGTTTTGTGAAACTCTTCGACGACGGCGCGATCATGCTCGCCGACTTTGTAGACCGTCAGCATCTGACTTACCTCCTGAGTTCAACCGCCCCCTTCTATCCGCTTCCTCCCCGGCTCGCAAGCCGAACCGCGAGGTCAAATGAGAAGGTCCATATTCGCCATCCCCCCTCTGCCCGGCTGACAGCCACAGTGGCCTTCGCTAAGCTCGTAGATTCTGCAGGGCGCACTTGGGTTCCTTCCCCCCTGTGGGGAAGGTCAGGAAGAGGGGGTGTCACGGTTCGAGCAGTGCCGCAGGCCCCCTCACCCTAGCCCTCTCCCACAAGGGGAGAGGGGACCCGAGGGCTATAGAGTAGGGAAAAAGGCTTAAGTTGGGACTGGTGCCTGCAGGGTCGCCCCTATACCAACAGTCACTGGACCCAGAGTACGAATGTTCTGGAGTTTGATTTATTAATCTTGAGCGAGGCACTTATGAACAAATTGAGTCACGTAGATGCCCAAGGGCGCGCACGCATGGTCGACGTCGGCGAGAAGGCGGTTACTGCTCGCGAAGCGGTGGCTACCGCTTCGGTTCGCATGAGCCCGGAGGTGCTACGCCTGCTCGTCACCGGACAGCTGCCAAAGGGCGACGTTCTGGCTGTGGCCCGCGTGGCCGGCATCATGGCGGCGAAGAAAACGCCGGAGTTAATTCCGCTCTGCCACCCCCTTCTCATTACTGCGGTTAGTGTAGAGTTTACTCCCCAAGAAGACACAGGAATCCTCAGCATCGAAACACGCGTGAAAGTCGAGGGCAAAACTGGGGTCGAGATGGAAGCCCTGACCGCGGTCTCTGTAGCCGCACTGACGATTTACGACATGTGCAAAGCGGTCGATAAGGGCATGATCATCTCAGACATCTGCCTGCTGAAAAAGACCGGAGGCAAAAGCGGGACCTACGAGAGGGCCAAGTGATCACTGCCACACTCAAGCCTGGCCGCGAAGGACCGGTAAGCGCTGGACATCCTTGGGTCTTCTCTGGCGCCATTGCCAGGCTCGTAGGCGAAGGGCCGGCGGGATCATTGGCTCAGGTTGTTGCTGCTAACGGTAGCGTCGTCGGTATCGGCTACGTCAACCCGCGTTGTTCAATCGCCGTACGGATGCTCAGCCGTCGGCTTGAAGAGATCAATGCAGACTTCATTTATAAGCGCCTGACAGCCGCTCATGCCCTGCGGCGCGCCGTCGTGCCGCCTGACACCACGGCGTATCGCCTGGTGAACGGCGAGGGAGATTTTCTTCCCGGCATCATTATCGATGTGTACGGTCCTTTCCTCGTTTATCAGAACCTCACTGCCGGGGCAGACCTCCTCAAGCCGTTAGTCGTAGAGGGGTTGGTTCGTCTCCTGTCTCCACAAGGGATTTATGAAAAAAGCGAAGGCGGAGTACGACAAGAGGAAGGCCTGGCGAATAGTGCGGGGGTGTTATGGGGCGAAGAGCCGCCGCCGCTCGTCGAGATACAAGAGAACGGCTGCCGATTTCTCGTCGATGTCCACGGAGGACAAAAGACGGGCTTCTTTCTCGACCAACGCGATAATCGTGCGCTGGTTGGCTCGATGGCGCAAGGCAAACGCATGCTGAATGGGTTTGCTTACACCGGCGGTTTTGGCCTCGCTGCCGCCAAGAGTGGCGCCAAGAAGGTCATCGCCGTAGACAGTTCGGCGGCGGCGCTGCTCATTGCGCGAAAAAATTGGCAATTGAACCATCTGCTCGATACCCGCGAGGACTTCGTGCAAGCGGACATGTTCTC
>JACQEL010000017.1 GCA_016200595.1 Deltaproteobacteria bacterium | reverse complement strand
CTCCATCGACACCTCCAGATCTTGGTGTGCTCCGCATATAGTTCATACAAACAGACACAAATTGACGACTTGGAGAAGTGTTGCTACTTTCGTAGCTACCTTCAAGGTAGGGGGGAGGAATGCTTATGGCTGCTACAGCGAGCGTTCGCGAACTGAAAAATCAAACTACTGCGCTGCTCCGCAAGGTAGAGAAAGGGACCTTAGTGGTGGTAACCCGTAGAGGCAAGCCGGTGGCGACGCTTAAGCCCTTCGAGGAGCAGGACCTACACCGTTCGGCGCGCTATCCTACTACCTTATATGATGCCCTCCGCAGCTACATTCAGAGTCGGCATCCGGAATTAGCCCAGCGCACCGCAGAACAGATGCGCCGGAGTTTTGAGCGTATTACCCATAAGGTTAAACGGTCCTTGCCGTTCTCGAGTTGGCAGGAGATGGATAAGAAGGACTTGCGGCTGTGGCTGCATGACTTCCCAAGTATCTACCCTGTACAAATCTTGGACCCTTGGGGGATCGGCACAGTTGCCAGCCAAGCGTGGTTTGGTCAGTTCCTGGAGGATCTGACCGAGAATATCGCGCGAAAAATGAGCTTTGGCGATGCTGTGCTGCTGCGGGAGGCTGAACGGTACGCCGTGGCGGCGATCATAACCTGGAATACCAAGGATGTTGCACGCCGGAGCACTATTCCTGTGTTCACACCAGCAGCATCCCTGCAGCATTACTCATAACGGCTCTTTGTAAACGTACCCCATCGTCCATCACTCTGGCTGGTTTACAATGGCACAGAGCAAGAGGGTGGCAGTAGACCTGGCCAATACAACGGCTCAAGCTCTCTGGTCGGATGGCCACCGCCCGCCCTCCCCTCTTATCGCGCCCGCTGCACCTGCTCCAGGCGATCGCTGAGGATCTTGGAAATGTTGAAAAAGATCTCGCTGGCGATCCGCGGGTAGCGCCGCTTGATGCGCGTCAGGAACCGCTCGTTGACCGCTAGTACCTCGATGTCCTCGGTCGCGATCACATCAGCCATACGCTCATGATGGCGAATGAGACCCATCTCGCCCACCACACTCCCACGCGTGATCGTGCCTAGATACCGTGATTGGCCATTCGCATTGAGTATCACGTCTGCCGCACCATTGATCACCACATACATCTCGTTGCCCATCTCCCCCTGGCGGATGATGTATTCCCCTCGCGGAAAGGCTTTGAGTTCGCCCATCAGGGTGACAAGCTTAGCTTGGAACGGCCGTAAGCCCTCAAACAAGGGGATCGTTTTGTGCGGATCTTTCCCCAGCTTGAGATACAAGACATGCCACAAGGAAACGATCGGCGTGGTAGCGAGCAGGGCCGGCAGCAGCACAATTTCCGACGCCAGCCCGATGATGATCGTGGCCGCCGAGAGAAAGCCAAACTCCTGCACCGGCACGAACGTCGAGAAACACAGAGTGAGAAATCCCAAGAAGAAAAGCAGAGACACGTAGAAGGTGGGTTTTCCCACGGTACTGATACAATCTAAGAGAGCCTCCTCCTGGTCTGCAGTCGTGCGCACTTCACCACTCAGCTTGTGCATGATGTGGATGGTGTCATCGACCGCGAGCCCCAGGGCAATTGAGGCGATCGTACTCGTGGTAATACTCAAAATGACTCCGGTTGCACCCATGAGACCGAAGAGGACCAGGATGGGGTAGAGGTTCGGGATCATGGCGATGATCCCGACCCGGAGGGAGAGAAACATCCCCACCATCACGATGAAAATGACGCCGCCGGTGAGGACGAGACTCTGGACTTCGCCACTGATCAGGCCGCCGGTTGTCCGCGTGTAGAGAATCAGGTTGCCGCTGGGGTGGGCCTTGAGTTCGGCCGGCGGAAAGTGTTCTTTGGTAAACGCTTGGATCTTCGCCACCAGATCGAGGATTTCACTGGGAGTAGAGAGGGAGGTGCGCACAAGAATATTCGAGCGCGAGTAGTTCGGATGGTTAACGAAGCCAGTAAACATGTTTGGCGCAAGAAAAATCATCTGCAGGGCATCGGGCAGTTGCGCCGGGTTGTCCCAGAAAGTCGTCTTCTTTGCTGAGGGTGGAGGCGCGGGTGCCCCTTCTTCCGGCGGTAGGGACTGCAAGGCATTATCGACGACCTCAACAAAATCGACAAAAGAAATGGTCTTGTCCACGCCCGGTAGGGAATCCAAGTAGAGTTGCAGGTCCTTGATTCTTCTCAGGGTATCCCACTGTTTCATAATGTCCTGGGTTGAGCCATCAATCACCACATAGAAACCGAGACTGCCAGCGAGATGCTGACCAACAATGGTGGCGGCCTGACGGATTGGGTGGTTTTCACGAAAGACTGACAAAAAGTTGGAACCTACCTGGATATAAGGAATCGGCCAGACTGAGAGCACTGCCAGCACAGCCGCGCCAACCAGCACAGCACGGCGATGGCGGATCTCTCCTCGCACCAGCTTCCGCAGCCCCACGCTCAGCCCGGGAGAAAAGTTTTCTCCATGAACCTGCGGTACGGGCAGCACCGCCAACAACGCCGGCAGCAAGGTGAGAGCAAGGACGGCAGAAAGGGTAATGCCAATCGAAGAGTAGATTCCCATTTCGCGGATGCTGACAATCTGATTGACGATTTGCGAGAAGAAACCGAGAAAGGTCATCGAAGCGGCGATGAGCACTGGTGCAGCCATACCCCCCAAAGTTTCTAGGACAACGTCACCTGCCGAGTGGCCGGGTTTGGCCACCTCATAATATTCGGCCATAACATGCAGGGAATACGCAGTACCAATCACCAGCACCAACACTGGTAACATGACACTGCCCAAGCTGAGCGGACTGCCACAAAGCACCATGATCCCGAGAATCCAGATCAGGCTCGTAATCACGGTCACCGTCGGAACCAGCATGCCGCGTAGCGAGCGGAAACAGAAGAATAATATGACGACGATGAGGAGCAGGGTCATAGGCAGCATGCCGAGCAAGTCCTTCCGCATGGTTTTCGCAGAATACGCCTTGAAGTGAGGCAGACCCGTATAGTAGATTTGCTCCGCGCCTTTCTCCTGGTCTAGGACCGCTTGTACCTTATCGTCAACGCCGCGACGGACAAATTCGTCTTCGCTAATGCTCTCCAGAAAAGCGACCGTGATCGCGGTCGCCTGGCCATCCACAGAGACCAGATTTTTGAGGTAGATGGGATTATTGGCTAACTTCTGCTTCAGGTCCTCCAGGCCTTCGGCGGTGGTAGGGATTTCCGGCATGAGCAAGTCTTGCTGTTCGCCGGTGACTTTCGCGAGAATGTCAGGCGCGTTGCTCAGGCTATAGGCATACTTTACTTCGGGAATTTTCCTGAGTTCGTCGGTGAGCCGTCTCACCTTCTCCAGCACTTGCGGTGTGTAGATATTGTCAGCGATGAGGCCAATCACTGCCACATCATCGCTGCCGAAGAGCCGACGGACCTCGTCATAGTACTGCTTCTCTGGGTCGCCCTCGGGCAGCATACTTGCGACCGAACTGTCGATACGGATCTGACGAGCGTAGTAGGCGAAAAAAACGGTCAGCAGAAACATCAGGAAGAGGAGCACCTGTGGCCGATAGGCAATCAAATGAGCGATCCGTTTCATGTCCTCTCCCCCCTTCTGACGGCGTGACACATCAGGAAAAACAGGGCTTCCTGACAAATGTTTCAGGCTTTCCGCTCCCCAGCGTCACTTCTCTGACGCCCTACCTTAACGCAAGGAAAGAATTTGAAAAGGCTGGTCACTACCTCTTTTTCTCGATCGAAGCAGCGGTTTATCGCTCACCCCAACGAAGTTTACTCCGGAGCACATCGAAGAAGGTGCGGTTCGGCGACTTGATCAGTGACACTGTGATTCCCGAGCGCTTGATGCCGACAGTGTCTCCACTCTTGAGGGACTGTCCTTCCTGACCATCAAGCGTGAGAATGACATCTTCATCAGCGGTACGCAGCACGACCTGGACATAGGCATGGTCAGGAAGAACGATCGGGCGGTTAGTCAGCGTGTGTGGGCAGATGGGCGTCAAGACTACCACGTCAACCGCGGGATCGATGATCGGCCCGCCTGCCGCCAGAGAATAGGCCGTCGATCCGGTTGGGGTGGCCACAATCAAGCCGTCGGCTTTGTAGGTGCATACGTACTGATCGCCGATCCAGACTTCCAGGTCGATGATCCGCGCCAGCGCGCCCTTGTTGATCACGACATCGTTGAGCACCTGAAAGGCGTCGACCCGCTCACCCCCACGCACCAACACGGCTTCCAGCAAGCTACGATGCTCGATCTCGTACGCGCCCTCCAGCACCCGTTCCAAGGTGGGAAAGAGTTCACTGGTTGTGGTCTCAGTGAGAAACCCGAGGCCACCCATATTCACACCCAGGATCGGGACTTCCCGCTTACCGGCGCGGCGAGCGACGCTGAGCAAAGTACCGTCCCCACCGAGCACGATGGTTAAATCCGCCCGCTGCATAATCTCACTCTTGCGCCATCCCTGGGGAAATCCGAGTTCTTGGCACGCATCATCTTCAGGCATGAGCGTCTTGCCGCGGGCGTGCAGCCAGGCAGCCAGTTCACGACCCAAAATTATCGCTTCAGGCTTGTTCCGCTTGACCACTAAACCAATCGTGTCCATGCCTGCTCCGTACGCACAACGCTCTCCCCTTTCCCTGGGTCTTGGGTATAATAGCGCTCTGATGCCGACGCATTCTGACGATTTGTTTGCCCATAGTGCCGCAAAGGCTGCGGCCAAGAAAGCCCCTCTGGCTGAGCGCATGCGACCGCGCACGCTGGCGGAGTATGTCGGCCAGACACGGGTACTGGGTCCTGGCCGCCTGCTCCAGCAAATTAGCGCTCGTCAGACTTTGCCTTCGCTCATTCTTTGGGGGCCGCCGGGGTGTGGCAAAACTACGCTGGCGCATCTCCTGGCGCAGACGGTACAGGCACCATTTGCCGCTTTCTCGGCCGTCCTCTCAGGCGTCAAGGAACTACGCCAGATTCTCGATGAAGCCCGGGAGCAACAGCGGCTGCACGGCAAGGCGACGATTTTGTTCGTCGATGAGATCCACCGCTTCAACAAAGCCCAGCAAGATGCGTTTCTGCCGCACGTGGAAAAAGGCTTGATCGTCCTTCTCGGGGCAACGACCGAGAACCCTTCTTTTGAAGTGATCGCCCCGTTATTATCGCGGACCCGAGTTGTGGTCCTCGAATCCCTCAGTGCGGACGATCTGCTGCTTTTGCTCAGACGCGCCCTGCAAGACGAAGAACGCGGTCTCGGAGCACAGCACCTGACTGCTGATGAAGAAGCTCTAGTCTTTCTGACCCAACACGCTCAGGGCGATGCCCGGGTAGCGCTCAATACGCTCGAAGTCACGGCCACACTCGCTACCCAGAAAGAGACCACGCATATCGACCTGGCGCTGGTTGAAGAAGCCGCTCAACATAAGGCGCTTCTCTATGACAAAGGTGGCGAAGAGCACTATAACGTCATCTCTGCCTTCATTAAAAGCCTGCGCGGCAGCGATCCGGACGCGGCGGTTTACTGGCTCATGCGTATGCTGGAAGCCGGCGAGGATCCGTTGTTCATCGTTCGCCGCATGGTGATCTTCGCGGCCGAGGATATCGGGAACGCCGACCCTCAGGCCTTACCCTTAGCGGTAGCCACTAAGGACGCAGTCCACTTCGTCGGTTTGCCCGAGGCCCGCATCCCGCTCGCCCAGGCGGCAACCTATTTAGCCACGGCTGCGAAATCGAACGCGTCCTACAAGGCGATGCTCGCCGCCCTCGAAGACGTCAAACAGCATGGCCCTTTGCCGGTCCCTCTGCACTTGCGCAACGCGCCTACGAAACTGATGAAAGGCTTAGGGTATGGCAAAGGCTATCAGTACGCCCATGATTATGAAGGCGCGGCAATTGATCAGCCGCATCTTCCCGATGCTCTACGGGAGCGACGCTACTATCATCCCAGTGAACGAGGGCAGGAACGAATCATCAAGGAGAGGATGGAAAAAGTCCGCAGTCCGAGGTCCGAGGTCCGAGGTCAGAAGAAGAATCCCTGAAGGAGACTACAGGAGATTGGTATACATGCTGGCCTGCATATGGTCGCCGCGCTGCCACGGATGTATCCTGGGAGCGCGACCATCTTGGTCGCCCTGCAAAGCG